>JBCCLG010000119.1:0-10296 GCA_039027015.1 Acidobacteriota bacterium
AGGCACTTCGAGGGCTCGGCGGCCAAGACCGCTGTCGCGAGTCTGCGCAGATTCGCCGAGCAGGCTGTCCTGCCGTGCTCCCAATGGGTTCTCAAGGACCCCCGCATGTGCCGGCTCCTGCCGCTTTGGCGCCCGCTGCTCGAGGCCGAGAGGGTGGATCTTCACGTCCTGCTGATCATTCGCTCGCCGCTGGCGGTGGCCGCCTCGCTGCAGAAAAGAGACGGCTTCAGCACCGAGAAGAGCCTCTTGCTTTGGCTTCGTCACTACCTCGAGGTAGAGGCCGCGACCCGCGAATACGACCGCAGCAGCCTCCATTTCGAGGGTCTCGCCACCTCCTCATCGTCCTACGCCATGCAGCCGATCTGGGCCGCAACGGGAATTCCGCGTCTGCCGGTCAAGCGTCTCGAAGGCGCCCTCGAGAGCGCCATCGACCGCTCTTTGGTGCATTGGGAGTTCGGTCAGGAAGAGACCATCGAGAAGCTCCAGGACTTCCCCTGGGTCGCGACGGCGTACCAGGCGCTCGATTTGCTGGGCACCGACCGAGACCGCGAGGCGAGGGCCAAGCTCGATCAGATTCGCTCCGAGCTGCGCGCCGCCGATCGGCTGCTCTTCCACGATCCGACGGTGGTCGAGGCCGAGAGGCACGGCGAGCGCTACTTCCGGCTGCTGCAGGAAATCGAGCGCTACCACCGCTCGATCGAGGCCCAGCGCGCGGAGATCGACGAGATGCGCAAGGGCCTCGCCCTGGTGCGCGAGGGCGATCGCGAGACCTACGCCGAGCTGATGCGGCGGGAGCACGCGGCCCAGGAGCGCCAGGAGAAGACGGCCCTCGCCCTGCGTGAGCTCAAGGGCGATCTAGCGGCGAGCTTCGCGGGAACGCGCGCCGGAGAGCTCGAAAGCGAAGCCGCGGGGCGAACCGAGGCGACCTGGTCTTCCGGACTCGAGCGTCTCGAGGGTTTATCCGGCGAGGTCGAGACCCTGCGCCGCGATCTCGGCAGCTGGCGGCAAAGCCTCGAAGGGCTTTTCGGTGAAGGGCTCGATCAGCACCTTCTCGGCCCGGCCCAGGCCCTTGACCAGGCCAACAAGGGGATCGCCCGCCTGGAGAGCTTCGTCACCGGGCGGCTCGATCAGCGGCACCTCGAGCTGCTCGGCAAGAGTCTCGAGATGACCTCGCGGGTCGAGGCCGGGTGGATCGCCTCGAAGGCGGAGCTGACCGAGGCCCACCAGCGCTGCGAAAGCCTGGTGCAGGAGCGCGCCCGTCTGGAGATCCGAGCGATCGAAGCCGAGAGCGCCCGCGAGGCCTCGCGGGCCCACCTGGCGGCGGCGCAGGCAGAGCGCGAGCTGGCGGCGCACCGGGTCGAGGAAATACGCGGCCAGCTCGAGGAAGCGGCCCGGCACCGAGCCGAGGCCCTGTCCCAGCGCGATCAGGTGCTGCACGAGCGGGCGGTGAGGGCGGAGAACGCCAGGAGAGACGCCGACTTTGCGGGCGCCCAGCTCGAGGAGGCCCGCGCCGAGCTGGGGCGGATCCGCGAGCAGGTTGAGGACCTGCGCGTCGACGTGCAGCGCAAGGATCGGGAGCTGACCCAGCTGCTCGGGCGGCGTTCGTGGAAGGTGACCGCGCCGCTCAGGGCGCTCTATGGCTGGTTTCGCTCCGCCGGCTGAGAGACGGCGGAGCGGACCTCGAAGACTCGAGTTCTGAAATGAGCGCGACCGACTGGCGACCTATCAAACCCGTCAATCTGCATCTCGCCCACTCCTGGGGGGGCGGGCTGGGCCGCTGGGCGCAGGATTTTGCCCTGGCCGACCCGTACTCGCAGAATCTGGTTTTGGAGAGCTTCGGCGCCATCGAGTGCTACGGCGTCGGCCTACGGCTGCGCAGGCCGGAGGGGGGCGAGATTCTGGGCAGCTGGGTGCTGTCGAGACCTGTGAGCGAGATGCGCTCCTCGGATCCTGAGTACGCGACTCTTCTCAAGCACATCTGCCGCGAGTACGGCGTGGCGCATCTCTACGTCTCGAGCCTGATCGGCCTGACCCTCGACGTCTTTCGCCTCGGGGTGCCGGCAACGCTGATCTACCACGACTATTTCACCTACTGTCCGGCGCTCTATCTCACCCGAGGTGGCGTGTGCACCAGCTGCACCGCCGACGATCTCGTCGCCTGCAGCGGCCGCGAGACGGGCCACCGCCCGAAAGGAACGCCTGGCTTTTACGCCGGTCTTAGAAGCGATTTCTTTGCGGCCGTGGCGGCCGCCGAGGTTCATCACGTGTGCCCCTCGGGCTCGCTGATCACCAATCTGAGGCGCATCGACGAGCGCTTCCGGGACATCGACTTCAAGGTGATCGAGCACGGGCTCTCCTACGCCAAGCGGAACTGCTTCGGCGGCGCCGAGGAGTCCCGGCGGCTGCGCGTCGGCCTGCTGGGGGTCCTCTCTTGGAATAAAGGCAGCGCAGCCTTCGGGAAGCTCTTTGAAACCCTCCGGCTGATCGCCGACTTCTCCCTGATCGGCGCCCACGAGCCCGGACTCGCCTTCGGTGAGAGGTGGTCGTCCTCGGTGCTGCCGCGCTACGAGCAGGCGGAGCTGCCGGCGGTGCTCGAGCGACATCGGCTGGACCTCACGCTCTTTCTTTCCCGGGTGCCCGAGACCTTTTCCTACACCCTCTCCGAGTCGTGGTGCTTCGGAATCCCGCCGGCTGCCCGGCCGATCGGCGCCCAGGGGGACCGCATCGTGCACGGGGAGACCGGTTTTCTTTTCGAGCTCGAGGACGATTCGCTGGTCGACTTTCTGCTGTGGGCGGATCGCGAGCGAGACGAGCTGCGCCGGGTCGCCGCGCGGGTGGCGACGCTGCCGGTGCGCACCCTCGAGGAGGCGGTCCAGGACTATTATTCGCTGCGCGCGGACGGCTACTGGCTGGAGCTGGAGCAGACTCTGGGGGCCGCGTTGGCCGGCAGCGGCCGCGCGGCCGAGCAGGCCCTGCTGCCGGGACCCGCGCGATGATCCACGTCTTCACCTCCTCCGCCCCCAACTACGTCGGCAAGGTGAGAACGCTGTGCTCGTCGATCCGCGAGCAGCTCGGCAGCGAGGTGACGATCCACTGGCTGGTCGCCGACCTGCTCAACGAGGAGCTGCGGGCGAGCTTCGACGACGGGGCGTCGATCGACCACCTGATCTTCGTCGATGACTTCGAGGAGTTTCGCTCGAGAACCTGGCTTTTTCAGCACGACGTGGTCGAGCTCTCAACGGCCATCAAGCCGGCGATCGCGGCCAAGCTTCTCGCCCGCCCGGACTGCGACATGCTGCTCTATTTCGATCCCGACATGGTGCTCTTCTCGCCCCATGACGATTTGATCGAGGCGCTGCGCGGCTCGAGCCTCGTTTTGACCCCGCATCTCCTGCAGCCGGAGGTCGAGGCGCACGCGGTGCTCGATCACGAGCTGTCCACCCTCCGGCACGGCATCTTCAACCTCGGTTTCTTTGGCGTCCGCGACTGTCCGGAAGGCCACGCTTTCCTGGCCTGGTGGGCCAAGCGCTGTCGCGACTTTTGCTGGGGGGACTGGCGTTCCGGGGTTTTTACCGACCAGAAGTGGATCAACTTCGCCCCGGTCTTCTTCGCCGACACGGCGATCTTGCGCAGCCCCCGATTCAACATCGCGCCCTGGAACATCAATCAGCGCACGCTGCGCGGCACCTTCGACGAGGGCTTTACCGTCGACGGTGAGCCCCTGGGCTTTTACCACTTCACAGGCTTTGACAGCGGCGCCCATCTGCAGGTCCTGGAGCGCTACGCGCCGAGCTGCGAGGCCGCCTTCGCCCTCTACCGGTGGTACGAGCAGAGAACCCGCCACCTGATTCCCCAGGCGGAAATCCCGTGGCGGCTTGGCTGCTTCGAGGATCGCAGCGCGATCCGCAAGGCGCACCGGCAGATCTATCGCGATCGGGAAGATCTGCAGATCGCCTTCCCCAACCCCTATCGAGCGGTCGCCGGCGAGATGAGCCTGCAGCTGTGGATGGAGCACGAGGGGCCCAAGGAGTACCCCGAGCTGCTGGGCGATGGGCTCGGCGCTCCGGGCTGAGCGGCGCAGCCCGGTCGCCGGCCTGACCACTTTCTGACATCGAGCTTCGGGCACCCGGGAGCGCGGCTTCATCACGACCGGCTTCAGCGAGGCGGCGGGCGCTCGGCGGGCTCGCGATGGAGCCCGCCTCCGCCTTTGAGTGGATGTCGGCGCTTTTCCGGGGCCGCGCCGCCCGCCTAAGGCCCGTCTGGGACGATTCGCTTCAGCTCCCGGTGAAAAATTGGGAGCTTTAGGCGGGGCGAAAAGCGAAAAGGCCCATTGTTGACACTAAATCCGACTGGTTGGTAGCATAACTATGCGAGGAGGCGAAATCCTCCTCTCATCCCTCCCAACGAGGGGCGCCATAGCGCCCCTCCTTTTTTTTGCCCTCGTGGAGGGGGGCCTAGGGCCGGGGTCCGGGCATGGCTCGCGCCGCAGCGTCAAATCATTGTCGTATCGACACATGCCACCGGCCTGATCTGCGGCCGAGCGCCGCTAGCCGCCCAGAAGGCCTTTCTTGAAGTCCTCGCTCGGCGGCGCGGCTCCTACCCAGCAAGAAAAGAGGGTGTCGGCAAAGTCCTTGCCGGCGATCGTGCCGCGCTCTTCGCCCGCGGTTCGAATCACCGTGCCGGCGCCGGGCGCGTAGGTAAACTCCAGCTGATCGCCCTTCTTGACGTCGGCCATGTAGCCCTTGAGGCTGTCGAAGCCCTGCACCACGTCCTGCCCCGCCGAAGGCGCGTTGTTCTTGAGGCAGTCCGTCCAGGCGCCGGTCAGCGAGTCGCTGCCGACCTTGCGGAGAAACTCCATCACCAGCTTGCGGGGTGAGTCGGCAGCGAGGATGGCCTCGGGGTCGGACTGCTTCTCGGCCAGGTAGAGGCCGGCCACGTAGACCTTGAAGATGGCCTTCTTGCGCAGGCCGAGGCCGTTGAGAACCAGATCGGTTTCGCCCACGCGGGCGGTGTTCGGCAGCTCCACGCCGGCGAGCTTCTCGGCCTGCGCCGGCGGGGCGGTCAGAGGGAAGAGCGCGGCGATCAGCAGCGCGGGCAGCATTTTCTTGGCGGTCATCTTTGATCTCCTCGCGCCCGACGTCGCGCCGACGCCGGGCAGCGGGTGGGTTCGTGGACGCGGCGAGTCTAGCCTGGTCGAAGGCCTGCGCCGTCTAGCGCGCGGGGCCTCGGGGGTGTGACACTGCGCGCGATGACCGGCGAAAGTCTCGAGCCGCGCAGCGATGAAGACCTGGCCGCCCTGGCTCAGCGGGGCTCGGCCGAGGCCTTCAGGCTGCTGGTGGTGCGGTATCAGCGGCCCGTTTTGGCGCTGATCGGCCGGCTGGTTCGCGAGCCGGCGCTGGCCGAGGATTTGGCTCAGGAAGCCTTTGTGCGCGCCCACGAGCGCCTGGACAGCTTTGATACCTCGAGGAGATTCTCCTCGTGGCTGTTCAAGATCGCCCACAACCGAACCGTGGATCACCTGCGCCGGAAGCGCCCGGAGACCGTGGATCTCGAGGCTAGGGGAGCGGACGGCGGAACCTTCGAGGTGCTGGCGGCGCCGCCCGGCGAAGGACCCCTCCGGCGCGCCGAATCGGCACAGCTCGGGGCGCTGATGGAGCAGGCGATCGCGGCGCTCCGGCCCAACTATCGCGAGGTTCTGCTGCTGCGCTTTCAGGCCGGCCTCAGCTACTCGGAAATCGCCGAGACCCTGGGGATCACTCTGGCCACGGTCAAAGTGCAGCTGCACCGAGCGCGCAAGCGGCTGATCGTGGAGCTCGAGGCGCGCGGCGTCACGCCGCCGCCTGAGCCGTGACGGATGGAATCTGAAACGCCGCGTAACATGGTAGACAGAGCGCCCGTAAGGCGGACGAGAGGCGGATGATGAGCGACCCCATGAAACTCGATATCGACCGATGGCTGCGCGCCGAGGGGCGCGCTCGCGCGGAGGACGGCGCTCCGAGCGCCGAGGCAGAGCGCGAGATCGACGGCGCTTTAGGCTCCCTCTTCGCCTCGCTGCCGGGACCCTTGGAGGTGCCCGCCGACTTCGCCGCCCGGGTGATGAACCGAATCGCTCTGTCGCTGCCGGAAGGCGTTCCGCTGGCCCGCGACCGGGGTCGCGGGGCCCGCGCGGCGACCGCTGCGGCTTTGACGCTGGTCGCCTTCGCCGCTTTCTGGCTCCTGCCGATGGCGGCCGGGGCGCTGGCGCGGATGGATCTCGCTGGCGTGGTCGGCGGTTCCGCCGCGGCGCTGGCCGCCGCGCTGGTGGCGGGCGGCAACCTGCTCGAGTGGCTTTCCCGCCTGGCCGGGCTCGGCAGAGCGCTGTGGCTCTTGGCCAGCAGCCCTCAAATCGCCCCTGTTCTGGTGACTTCGATCGCTCTTGCGGCTCTCTTGGGTCGGTTTTTGCAGCTTCTGCTGGAGCCCGGCGGCCCTTGGGGCGCGGCGCAGGGAGGTGACCGTGTTTCCTGACCTCCGAGTCTCGCTCCCGAGCTCCCGGAGCTCGGCGCTCCTCCGGGCGCTCGTCTTGACCCTGCTCCTGGGCGCGGCGCCGCTGGCGGCCCAGGATGAAGAAGCCTCGGCCGCCGCCGAGGCGGGGGCTTCCCAGGCTGAGAAATCCGCGGCGGAGCTTCTAGAACCCCTGCGCGACGACTTCCGAGTGATCGAGCTGCGCCACGGCTGGGCCCTTGAGCCGCGCGAGGACCGCGGCGATTTCTCGCTGATCGAAATCAACCGGGGGGTCGTGACCGTCGACGGCCAGCAGGTCGATACCGAGCGGCTGAGGCGCTACGTGGACGAGGCGGCGGGGCCGATCATGGAGGTCGCCCGCCGGGAGGACCAGGCCGACGGTCACGACGACTCCCGCGACCGCAGGCGCCGGGGGGACACCCAGGTGTCTTTCGCCTCGGGCGTTACCGTCGACTCCGACGAGGTGGTAGACGAGGTGGTTCTGCTCTCCGGCCATCTCGAGATGCGCGGGGAGGTCGAGGGCGGGGTCACCGTCGTGATGGGATCCGCGGCCGTCGACGGCAGGGTCGGCGGAGATCTGGTGGTGATCGGCGGTCCGGTCGAGCTCGAGTCCGCGGCCGAGGTTCACGGCGACGTGGTGACGGTCGGCGGACGCATCGAGCGCGCGAGCGGCTCGGTAGTCCACGGCGAGATCGTGCAGGTCGCCTTCGGAGACTTCGATTTCGAGGGGCTGGACGTGGATTGGGGACTTCCCGGCGGGTCCTCGGGTTTCTTCGACGGTCTCGACTTGGTGCGCGCCTCGATCCTCACCGGCATGGTGTGGGCGCTGGTCAGCTGCGTATTCTTCGTCGCTCCAAAGCGCACGGCGGAGGTCGCCACGCGCCTGCGGCTCGAGCCTTGGAAGTCCGGGCTGGTCGGCCTGGTGATGCTGATCATGCTGCTGCCCCTGCTGCTGCTGCTGATCGTGGTGCTGCTGGTTTCGATCGTCGGCATCCCGCTGATCTTTGTGCTCGTGCCTCTTCTCACCATCGTGCTGCTCTTCTTCTATTTTCTCGGTTTCGGCGGGGCGTCGATCGCCCTCGGCGAGCAGATCCGGCGGCGTTTCGCGTGGCGGGAAAGCAGCCCCTACGTGCTGCTGCTGGCGGGATTTTTCTTGATCTACACGTGGACGATCGTCGGCGAGGCGCTGCTCTTCACGCCCTGGCCACTGCGTCTTCTCGGCTACGGGCTACTGCTCTTCGGCTGGGTGATCAAATTCGTGTCCTGGACGGCGGGGCTGGGCGCCGCGATCCTGCATCAATTCGCTCCCCTCGGCCGCATCCCGCCGGAGGATCGCTGGAATCCGCCCGTGGCGCCGGCGGCCCCCGCGCCGGCACCCGAGAAGCCCTGAGCTGGCGAGCGGCGGCATCTGAAGAATGTCGCCTCTCGAACATGTGAGCCAATAGCCAGGTGAATAAGAGGCTTGGATCAAGCGGCGGGAGGCCGCTCGGATCGGCCTCGCCGCGCGGCCTTCCGCCCGCCGCGTCCTGACTTTCTCGAGAAGACCAGCCCCGGTTCGGGGCGCACCCGTCAACGATCGGCTTCGAGGTCCACGTATGCTTAAAGCCCCACCCTTCGCCCTAGCTCACCGCGCTGCCCTTTTAACCTTTCTGCTGGCGCTTCTGCTGGCCGCGCCCGCCTCGGCCCAGGTGACCACCGCCGCCGGCCAGACGGCCACCGGGGCCTTCTACGTCGCCGCGGTGCCCGACGGCTGGCAGCCCGGGGACGGTCTGGTGATTTGGAACCACGGCTTCGACCTCGATCCGATCGGACCGGACGTGGACCTCGGCCCGCTGGTCGACCTCCAGCTGTCGCAGGGATTTGCGGTTTTGGCCTCGAGCTACAGCCAGGTCGGCTGGGCGGTCTTTCAGGTCGTCGACGACCTCGAGCAGGCGGTCGACGCCTTCGAGCAGCGCTTCGGCGTTCCGGGATCGGTCTACGTGACCGGCGCTTCCCTGGGCGGCATTGTGACGGTGCTGGCGATCGAGCAGGCCGAGCTTGGAAACGTGGTGGGCGCTCTGCCGATCTGCGGCGTGCTCGGCGGCAGCCGTACGTGGGACGGCGGTTTCGACTTCCGCATGGTGTATGACGCCGTGTGCAGCGAGGTTCCGGGAGCCAACATCCCGGGCGGACCGACCGGCCTACCCTTTCCTCCCGACCCGAATTTCGGCCCGGACCAGATCGTCGGCGCGGCGGACGTCTGCTTTGGCCTCTTCGCCGGTCCCGCCGGCCGCAGCGCGGAGCAGCAGGCTCGCCTCGACAGCTTCCTGAACGTCACTCAAATTCCCGAGAGCTTCATCGCCGTCGACCTTCCCTTTGTCACCCTCGGCCTGGCCGACCTTATCTTCGATCCGAATAAGCTCAACTTCGGCCAGGGCGTGGGCAACGCCACCACGGTTTACGGCGACGCCGAGATCGACGCCAACATCCAGCGCGTGCCGTTCGACCCCGCGGCTCGCCAGCTGCTGGTCGACAACTACACCCCGACCGGCCGGGTGGGCGACGTTAAGATCGTCGGCCTGCATACCGACAAAGACGGCCTGATCGTCTACGAGCACTCCACGGACTACGCCGGCATCGTGCCCGCCCAGAACATCACCATGGGAATCGTGGTGGAGGAAACGCCGACCCACTGCGGCTTCACCGCCGCCGAGACCGCCGGCGCCTGGGAGTCCCTGCGCGCCTGGGTCGCCGGCGCACCGCAGCCGCCGGTGGCCCAGCTGCAGGCCACCTGCGAAGCGATCGCCGCGGGCGGACTGGCCGCCGGACCGTGCCGCATCGACCCGGATTTCGTGCCTCAGGATCTCAACGTTCGCATCAGGCCGCGGCAGGTTTGCGCCCCTGACGATCAGACCCTCTGCCTGAACGGCGGTCGCTTCCAGGTGCGCAGCGAGTGGCGTGATTTCGACGACAACGTCGGCGTCGGCCGGGTGATCCCGCAGACCGATGACTCCGGCTCTTTCTACTTCTTCGGCCCCGAGAACATCGAGCTGATCGTCAAGGCGCTCGACGGGCGCCAGAACAACGGCAATTTCTGGCTTTTCTACGGCGCGCTGTCGAACGTCGAGTACACCATCACCGTGGTGGACACCGAAACGGGTCTGTCGCGCACGTACTTCAACCCGCTGGGCAACTTCGCCAGCGTCGGCGACACCAGCGCTTTCTAAGGGACAAGCGCCGGACGAGACGGGTTGAGCCCGCGGCCTTCCCGAGGCCGCGGGCAAGCCCCGGCCCGAGTCGGGCCGGGGCGACCAACGCCTGCAGGAGCGCATGTGTTGAGGGATAGGGTCCAGACGATGACCGGTGAATCGCGGGCGGACGACCTCTTTCTCCATCTAACCCCCGAGAGGGTTCTGGAGGCGGTAGAGCGGGCGGGGCTTGAAACGAGGCCCGTGTGCTACCCGCTCAACTCCTTTGAGAATCGCGTCTACGAGGTCGAGCTTGGCGACCGCTCCCGCGTGGTCGCCAAGTTCTACCGTCCGAATCGGTGGAGCCGCGAGCAGATCCTCGAAGAGCATCGAATGCTCGCCGAGCTGGCTTCGGAGGAGCTGCCGGTGTGCTCGCCGAGCCTCTTTCCTGACGGCTCGAGTCTGCAGGAGATCGACGGCGTGCTTTACGGGCTGTGGCCCCGGAGCGGCGGCCGAGCCCCCGACGAGGTCGACGAAGATCTCGCGCTGCGGCTGGGAATGTTCGTCGGCAGAATGCACAACGTGCTCGCTCGGCGAGCCTTCGAGCTCCGGCCGCAGCTCGCCGCCT
>JBCCLG010000120.1:0-10296 GCA_039027015.1 Acidobacteriota bacterium
CGACTTCTGCTCGCGCTGCCCGCTCTACGGCCACGGCGTGGCGCACACGACCGAGCCCAAGGTCATGAACGTGCTTCACGTCGAGCCGGTTTATCTCTGCCAGCTCTCCTGCCCTCAATGCTTTACGCCCAAGCAGCGTCGGCAGCTGAAAAAACCGCCGTATTACATGAGCGTGGATTTCTACCGCGGCCTGCTCGAGCAGCTCCGGCGCGAGGGGGTGGAATTTATCCGGCTGGTGCACTTTGAGGGCCGCGGTGAGCCCTTGCTCCACCAGCAGCTGGGCGAGATGGTCGAGATCACCAAATCCTTTTTCCCCGAAGCGTTCGTGATGGCGACGAGCCACGGAAACTTCCGATACCGAGAGTGGATGCACGCTTCCGGGCTGGACGTGCTGCGCCTCTCGGTTGACGGCGCCTTCGAGGAAAGCTACAGGCGCTACCGGGTCGGCGGCAAGCTCAAGGCTCCCCTCAAGCTGATGCGGGAAATTCAGGCTGACCGGCCGAATCATCCCGAGAGCCGTTTGCGCATCGAGTGGAAATACATTCTCTTCGAGTGGAATGACAGCGACGAAGAGCTTGAGCGCGCCGGTGAGCTGGCCGATGAGCTGGGGGTTCGCCTGCGTTTCTGTCTGACCCACACCCCGGGCCGCTCCCTTCGCTTCGAGGATTCTCGGCAGCTGGAAGAGGTCATCGAGCGGCTGGTGCCGGGGGCGGGCGTTGAGACCACCTTCCAGCTTCGCTCGGAGCCATCCGAGGCCGACAGCTCCCACGTGCTCGCCGAGCACGCGGAGGCGCTGCTGATCGCCGCCCTCGGCCGCTACCGGCGGGGGGACGAGGAGCGGGCCGCGGAGCTTTTGAGCGAGGCCCTCGAGGCCGACCTCGGCCGCAAGGTCGACGGCGAGAGCCTCTCGGAGGAGGACCTCGAGGCGGTGGCCGACGCCTGTCGTTTTCCCAGCACCGCAGCGGCTCTGGCCAATATTGCCCTCCATCTGCAGCGCTGGCGAGCGGCAGTGGCTCTCTTTCGCCGCTACCTGGAGCTCGCCCCGGAGGCCCCGGATCGGCTGAAGATAGAAAACGCCGTCCTCGAGCTGGCGATCGGAAATCAGCTCGGTCGTCACGTCGACGAGGCGGCTCAGGCCAGCCCGCAGGATCGTCAGCGGGCCGTCGTTGCGGCCGCCGAATACGACAGCGGCCTGCCGACGATCCTCCGCCGCTGGCCGGCGGCTCTGCCCTGGCTGCGTGGCACGGTGGGCTCCTCCGCCCGGCCTCAAACGCTGCTGCAGCTCGCGCGCCTGAGAGAAGCGGAGGGCGATCTTCACACCGCCCGCTTTTTTCTCGAGGCGGCGTCCTCAAGGGGGGAGGCGCTGCCCGCCCGCGATGTCGAGATGCTGGCCCAGGCTCCCGAAAATCGGGTGTGGGAGTCCTTCGTTCTCTACCCGCTTTTGGGAATCGTCCGCCGAGGCGCCGAGCTGCTGTTAGCGCAGGGACACGGGAGCTCCAGGTAGGCCCGCGGCGTCCCCGCTGGCCACGGGGTGCGCGAGGGGTTCCGCGCGGTCGAGCGCAGCTTCGTAGAAGAGGAGGAGAAGGAGCCCGCCCGGGGCGAGAGGAATATCGCCGAGGCTCCTTCTGTTACCCTCCTAGAACGACAGCTTTCCGGGGGCGCACCGGCTTCGACGGGTGACAAGCAGCTCCGGGGTGGCGTGCCGGATCCATCCGTAAATGGAACTTTACAACTGCCAACGATAACTTGGCTCTCGCGGTAGCATAACCGCGCGTCCTGGCGGCGAACTCCGATCTACAGTTCCCGTCAAGGGCGTCACTTGAGTAGGTCCATGGCGCTTCACGGCCTCGGGGGAGCGCAGGGTACACACGGGGCTGGTCCTGGCGACGGCTTCTTTCCGCCCAAGCGCTGAGGACGAGAACCTCAAGGGAAAGATACGCACGTAGAAGCACCGGTTCTGAGTCATTCGGACGTGGGTTCGATTCCCACCGCCTCCACCATCCCTCTCCCGCTCCACCATGATCTCGTGTTCGAATCTCGGCAAGTCGTTTGGCAAGCAAACCCTCTTCGAGGGCGCCTCCTTCCAGCTCAACCCGGGAAATCGCTATGGACTGGTGGGCGCCAACGGCTCGGGTAAGTCGACTTTTCTGAAGATCCTGTCGCGCCACGAGGAGCCGAGCGAGGGCGTTCTCAACATGCCCAAGCGCCTGCGCCTGGGCGTTTTGGAGCAGGATCACTTCCAGTACGAGAATCACCGCATCCTCGACGTGGTCATGATGGGTCACGCCGAGCTGTGGCAGGCGATGTCCGAGAAGGAAAGGCTGCTCGAGAACGCCGATCAGGAGTTTGACGGCGAGCGCTACGCCGAGCTCGAGGACACCGTGCTGCGCTACGACGGCTACACCCTCGAGTCGAGGGCCGGCGAGATCCTCGAGGGTCTGGGGATCGCCACCGAGCAGCACGTCCTGCCCCTCTCCACCCTCTCGGGCGGCTTCAAGCTGCGCGTGCTGCTCGCCCAGGTGCTGGCCTCGGGCCCCGACTGCCTGCTGCTCGACGAGCCGACCAACCATCTCGATATCCTGTCGATTCGCTGGCTCGAGAAGTTCTTGGTCGAGTACCCCGGCACGGCCGTGGTGATCTCCCACGACCACCGCTTTTTAGACAACGTCTGCAACCACATCCTCGACGTCGACTACGAGACCCTGCTGCTCTACCCCGGCAACTACCAGGCGTTCATCAGCCAGAAGCACGAGGAGCGCACGCGCAAGGAAGCCGAGATCGAGAAGCAGCAGAAGAAGATCGCCGAGCACAAGGCGTTCATCGACCGCTTCAAGGCCAAGGCCACCAAGGCCCGCCAGGCGCGCTCCAAGGCCAAGCAGATGGACCGCATCGAGATCGAGCATCTGCCCCAATCCTCCCGGCGCTACCCGACCTTTCAGCTCAAGTCCCGCCGGCCGAGCGGCAAGCAGGTGCTCGAGCTGGAGGGCATCGCCAAGAGCTACGGCGAGAAGCGGGTGCTGAACGACGTCAGCCTGACGGTGAATCGCGGCGATCGCCTGGCGATCATCGGCCCCAACGGCATCGGCAAGTCGACCCTGCTGAGAATTTTGATGGGTCAAGTCGAGGCCGACGCCGGCAGCGCCGAATGGGGCTACGAGACCCACCCCGGCTATTTCGCCCAGGATCACAAGGAGATCTTCGAGGGCCGCAAGGAGAGCGTGGAGGCCTGGCTGTGGGATTTCTGCCCCGGCGAGCCGGTGGGCTTCGTGCGCGGCAAGCTCGGCATGGTGCTTTTTTCAGGCGATGAGGTCGATAAAAAGGTCGGCAGCCTCTCGGGCGGCGAGGCGGCCCGCCTGGTCTTCGCTCGCCTGGGGGTGCAGCTGCCCAACGTACTGCTGCTCGACGAGCCCACCAACCACCTGGACCTCGAGGCGATCGACGCTTTGGTGAAGGGCCTCGAGAAATATGACGGCACCCTGCTGCTGGTTTCCCACGATCGCTACTTCGTGCAGCGCCTGGCGGATCGCATCCTCGAGATCACCCCCGACGGCCTCAACGATTTCAAGGGCAGCTACGAGGAGTACGTGGAGCGCTGCGGCGGCGACCACCTCGACGTCGAGCAGGCGGTGCTCAAGGCCAAGCGCGATAGGAAGAAGGTCAGGGGCGACTCCAGGCCGTCGCCGGCCGAGGACCGCCAGCGCCAAAAGAGAAAAAAAGAGATCGCCCGCGAGCTGGATCAAATCACCGCCGGCATCGAGCAGGCCGAGTCGCGAATCGCCGAGATCAACGAGGATTTCTGCAATCCCGGATTTTTCGATCGAACCCCCGAGCCCGAGGTGCGTAAGCTCGAGAAGGAGCAGAAGCGCCTTTCGGAGAAGGTCGACTCCTCCATGGCGAGCTGGCAGAAGCTCGAGGAAGAGCTCGCCGTTCTCGAGGTCTGAGAAGGCCCCGGACCTCCGTCCTCTGCCGATCACCCCCCCCTAGCTCATGAGCCAAGACCTGGAATTCACGCCGCTGGACGACGAGGAGCCGCCCGATTTTCCGGGACCCGGCGAGGATCCGCCTCCGCCGACCGAGCCGCCGCGAGGTGGCGGGGCCGGGCCCTCGCCGCTGTGGATAGGCGCCCTGATTCTGCTGCTGATCTGCCTCTCGGGCGCCGCCTGGTGGTTTCTCATGGGCCGCGCGCCGTCGGGGGAAGACGAGCGTCGGGCCGCCGCGCTGGCGATGGCCAAGCCGCAGCCGCCCGCCGCCGCAGCCCCCGAGCAGGCCGCCGGGGAAGAGGAGCCGCCGGCCCTCGACCTGCCGCCCCTCGAGACCAGCGACGGGCCTCTGCGCGGCTGGATCGGGGAGCTCTCCCAGCATCCGAAGCTGGCCGAATATCTGGTCAGCGACGACCTCGCCCGCCGACTGGTGGCGACGGTCGACAACATCGCCCGCGGCGAGAGTCCGAGCCCGCACCTCACCATGCTGCGGCCCCGGGGGCCCTTCGAGGTTCTGGGCGGCGACAGCCGCGCGATCGCCGCCGAGGCCTCGCACCGGCGCTATGACCTGGCGGTGGAGGTCTTCTCCTCCCTGGACATCGCGGCCACGGCCCGCCTTTTCCACGGCCTGGAGCCCCTGCTCGAGGAGGCGTATCAGGATCTGGGCGATCCCTCGCGGGACTTCCGCACCACCCTGGCCCTCGCCATCGACCACCTGCTCGCCGTCGAGATCCCGACGCAGCCGCCGCTGCTCGAGCGCACCGTGGTCACCTACCGCTACGCGGACCCGGGCCTTGAGTCCGCCAGCCCGGCTCGTAAGCACCTGCTTCGCCTCGGTCCCGACAACGCCCGCAAGGTGCAGAATAAGCTGCGCTTCCTGCGCGCCGCCCTCGATCTGCCCGCCGGCGATCGAGAGCCCTCGGCGGGCTAGCCCAGCCGACGACCGATCTCGGCGGCTGACTGCGGCCGATCCGCCGGCGACTTGGCCAGACACTCGAGAACCAGCTCGGCCAGCGAGCCGGGCACGTCCGAGCGCCGGTTTCGCGGGTCCTCGGGGGTCGAGGCCAGGTGATGGTGGAACGAAGGCGGGCCGGTGCCGAAGACCGGCTCGTGGCACAGCATCTCCCACATCACGCAGCCCAGGGAGTAGAGATCGGTGCGCAGCGACAGGGGCTCGCCTCGAATCTGCTCGGGAGACATATAGGAGGGCGTGCCGGCGGGCTGGGTCGAGACCTTGCCGATCTGGGCCTCGAAAATGCGCGCCAGGCCGAAGTCCGAGAGCTTGATGCTGCCCGTGTCCTCGCTCAGCAGCAGGTTCGAGGGCTTCAAGTCGCGGTGGATGATTTGGCGATCGTGGGCGTGGCCTAAAGCCGCGCACACCTGCCTCGCCACCTGCACGACGCCCCGCAGGCTGAGCCTCTTCTTCTGCAGCAGGCTCTCGAGGTTGCTGCCCCCGGCCAGCTCCATCACGATGTAGAACGCGCCGTCCTGCCGGCCGACGTCAAAGACCTGCACGATGTTGGGGTGCGAGAGCCGCGCCGCCGCCCGCGCCTCGGCGAGCAGGGCCTCGGGGCCGAAGTCGACGCCGACCGCGCTTTCGGGCACCCTCTTATAGGCGACCTGCCGCAGAAGCACGCGATCTTCGGCGCGGAAAACCACGCCCATGCCGCCCCGGCCGATCTCCTCGAGGAGACGGTAGCGCGGCGCCGTACCGCCCGCCGGCAGGGTATGCAGCGGCGCGCTTTCCGGGGCGCTCTCTGAATCCTCGGGCCGTGCCTGCGCCGGGCCGCCCGCCGGGCGGGCGACGGTGGATCCGTCGGGGCTGACGTCCTCGGGTCGCTGCGGCCAGTCCGGGGGCGCGGGGGAGGCCCCCAAGCCGCGATCCTCGGCCAGTCGGGCGGTGTCGTCCGCCTCGAAACGCCCCTCGATCGACTGCGCGTGGGCGCGAGAGAGAAGCTGTTGGGATCTCTCGGTGTCGCACGCCTGGGCGAAGAGCTGAGCGGCGCTCTGCAGGTCGCCGCCCTCGGCGAAAAGCTCGGCGGCGCGGGCGGTGTCGCCCGCCAGGGCCCGCTGCTCGGCGGCGTCGATCCACTCCTCCGCCGCCTCGAAGGCGTCGGCCGCCGCCTCGGGCTCCTGGCGCTCCCGGTGATAGGCCGCCCTCTGCAGCGCGCCGCGCCGGGTCTCGCCGAGGCGCTGCCACAAATCGGCCGCCACCAGGAGGGCGCCCGCTCGCTCGCACAGCTCGGCGGTCTCGGCGCTGGGCTCGAGATAGTCGCGGGCCACGGGAACGGCCAGCTTGAGCTGGCCGGCGTCCACCGCCAGCCGGAAGGCCTTCTCGGGCCGGCCCTCGCCGAGCCACAGCTGAACGGCCCGGCGCACGGCCTTCTGCAGCTCGAGGCTCAGGCCGCTCGGGCCGGTGGCGGCGAGGGAGGAGCGCAGGGCCTGGTCGAGCAGCTCGGCGGTCTTGGCTCCGGACGCGCCCTCGAGCAGGGCCACGGCCTGGGCCTCCATGCCCGCCGCGATATAGCAGCGGGCGGCCGCGGCGCTGCGCCCGAGCTGCTCGTAGCAGCGCCCGGCGAGGTAGACCTGGCCGTCCCGCTCGAAGGCCACGGCGGCCTCCCCGTGCTCGCCGTCTTCCTGGCAGATTTCCGCGTAGAGGCGCCAGACGCCGCCGGCCCTCGCGACTTTTTTGGCCTCGCCGCGCCTGTCGAGGCGCATGAGGAGCATCGCCCGCTCCCGGTGGCAGCCGCCTTTCCTGTAGGCCTGGAGGGCCTTTCGCGTCTGCCCGAGCCCCTCGTAGATTTCGCCGGCGCCCTTGAGATTGCCCTGCCGCTTCATCTCGGCGAGGTCGCGCCTGAGGCTCGAGCGTACGGTCCGATCGACCCGCTTTTCGGCCCGGCCGCCGAAGAGGACTTTTGAGGCGAGCCGCAGCGTCGCCCAGGCGGCCGCCGCGGCGAGCAGAACCGCGGCGGCGGCGAGCAGCCACAGGCCCGGCGGTTCGCGGAGATCGCCGGGTAGCGATCTGAAAAAGGGCGCCTGCTGGAGACGCGCGAGGAGCTGGTAGAAAAAATCCATGGTCGATGAGGGGATGAGGCCGTGCGGCCACGCCGATTTTAACGAGTCCGCCAGGGCTCGCTCCATGGCGTAAACTCGCCGGCCCCGCAGGCCAGCCTCCCATGATTCAAATCGCTTCTTTACTCCCCTCCGCCATCCGCCGCGAGCTCGACGGCGTCGCCCGCCTGGCCGCTCCGGTGGTGATGATCCAGCTCGGCATGATGGCCATGGGCGTGGTGGACACCATGATGCTCGGGCGGGTTTCCGAACACGCGCTGGCCGCCGGCGCCCTGGGTCACGTGATGAGCTTCGGCCTGATGGTTTTCGGCATGGGCTTCTTGATGGCCCTCGATCCGCTGGTGGCCCAGGCCTACGGCGCCGAAGACGACGTGGCGATCGGACGCCACGTGCAGCGTGGGGTGATGGCCGCCCTGCTGCTCTCGCTGCTGCTGTCGGCTTTGATGTGGGATCTGCGCTGGCTGATGCGCCTTTTGGGTCAGGATCCCGAGGTGCTCGAAACCACGGCCGGCTATATCCGCGCCGCGGTGCCGGGCATCCTGGCTTTTCTGCTCTTCACGGTTTTTCGCCAAACCCTGCAGGCCATGAGCCACACGCGCGAGGCGCTGATCGCCATCGTGCTGGCCAACGCGTTCAACGTGCTGGCCAACTACGCCCTGGTGTTCGGGCATCTGGGTGCGCCCGAGCTGGGGGTCGTCGGCTCGGGTCTCGCCACCTCGATCGCCCGCTGGGTGATGCTGCTGACCCTGATGCTCGCCGGGTGGCCGATGTTCGGGCGCTACCTGCGGGGCGCGCGCCGCGCCGTCTGGAAGCCCGCGACCTACGCGTCGCTGGTGCGCCTCGGCGTGCCGATCGGCATTCAGCTGGCGCTCGAGATGTGGCTGTTCACCGCGGTGGCGCTGATCATGGGCACCCTCGGCCCGCGGGAGCTGGCGGCGCACCAGATCGCGCTCACCCTCGCGGCGATCTCCTTCATGGTGCCCTTGGGCATCGCCGGCGCGGCGTCGACCAGGGTGGGCAACGCGATCGGCCGCGGCGATGCGCCCGGAGCGCGCCGCTCGGCGGCGGTCTGCCTGGTGCTCGGCGCTTCGGTGATGACCGTCTCGGCGCTCGCCTTCGCGGTTTTTCCCAAGGCCCTGGCACGCCTCTTCACGCCCGAGATGCCGGTGGTGGAGATGGCGGCGCTGCTGCTGCCGATCGCCGCCATCTTCCAGATCGTCGACGGGCTGCAGGCGGTGGGGGCGGGGGTTCTGCGGGGAGCCGCCGATACCCGGGTGCCGGCGACCATCGCCTTTGTCGGCTATTGGCTGATCGGCCTGCCGGTGGCGGTGATCTTCGGCCGCTGGCTGGGCTACGGCCCCGAGGGGCTGTGGTGGGGCCTGACCCTGGGGCTGGCCGGAACGGCGATTCTCTTTTTGCTGCGCATCCGGGTGACCTTGCGGGGTGACCTGGCTCGGGTTCGATAGTCTGTCCTCTCCGGAGGACGTTTTGAGGGCGCTCGGTTCCGCGGCGCCCCGCGCGGGGGCGCCCGAGGCTCATTTCTCGCCTTTTCAAGGCCTGGCACAAAGAGTGCTTATAGGGGCGGCATATCCTGATACCGAGGCGAGCCTCCTCCAAGGTCGCCCGGTAGACGAAGTCTCTATCCCGCCCCGAATGACGATCGGAGAACCACCATGAAAATCCACCTGAGATCGGTTGTTGCCAAGAGCCTGCTGGCTCTTTCTTGGGTCGCGATAGCAGGCGCTGCTTCGGCGCAGAGCGCCGGCGACCCGAACCTCGAGCTTTTCGGCGAGAGCGTCGACGTGCGCGTGGTCAACCTCGAGGTCGTGGTCGAATCGCGCGGCGAGCGCGTCACCGACCTCGCGGCCGAAGACTTCGTGCTGACCGTTGACGGCGAAGAAGTGCCCATCGAATTCTTCACCGAGGTGCGCGGCGGCACGGGCGTGGCGCCGGCGCCGACCGGCAGCACCGGCGCCGTCTCCGCCCTGGCCCCCGGACAGCCCGTCGGCACCCGCTACCTCGTTTTCATCGACGACGTCTTCTCGCTCTCGCCTTACCGCAACAGGGTGCTGCGCAGCCTGCGCGAGGACCTCAACCGCCTGCGCCCTGAAGACTCCATGGCGGTGGTGGCCTTCGGCGGCGACACCGTCGACCTGCTCTCCACCTGGAGCCAGTCGCCGCGCGAGCTCGACCGGGTTCTGCGCAAGGCGGAGGATCGCCCGAGCTACGGCCTGCGCTTTCGGGGGCTGCGCGACCTCGAGACCGACTTCCGAAACCTGCGCTTCGCGGGGCCGCGCCTGAGCCGTTTCGACCGGATCGGCTTCGGCGGCTTCAACGGCTTCGCCGCCCCGGGCTTTGCCAGCCGCGGCGACCGCGCGTTCAGCGAGATCAGCGAGGTGGTCACCGCCGCGTCGTCTACCCTCCGCGCCTTCGCTCGCCCCGAGGGCCGCAAGGTCTTGATCCTGCTCTCGGGCAGCTGGCCGGCTTTCCTCTCGGACCTCAGCACTTCTCTCGACGGCTCGATCGACTATAACTACGCCGGCTTTGCGAACGGCGGCCGGGTCTTCGCGCCGCTCATCGACACCGCCAATCTGCTCGGCTACACGGTTTAGCCGGTGGACGTGCCGGGCACCGAGACCCGCTTCGCCGACGCCAGCGTCGCGACGGTGGAGGAGGCCAGCTTCCGCCGTGCCCTGTCGCGAGACCGGGAGTTCTTCCGCGAGGGCATCCTGCTCGACATCGCCGAGCAGACCGGCGGCCGCGCGCTGCTCGACGGCGCGTCGCTGAGCGCCTTAGAGCGCGTGCAGGCCGATACTCGCTCCTACTACTCGATCGGCTTTACGCCGCGCTGGGAGGCCAACGACGAGCGCCATCGCATCGACGTCGAGGTTCCCGGCGTCAACCGGGCCCGAGTGCGGGTGCGCGAGAGCTTCACCGATCTCTCCCGCCAAACCGAGACCACCCTGCGCTTCGAGAGCGCCCAGCTCTTCGATCTGCCCGTGCCGCGCGCCGGCGCTCTGGCGGTGAGCTTCGGCGAGCCCGAGGACGGCGGCTGGCGCAAGGTTCTGGTGCCTCTGCAGATCGAGGTGCCCCTGGACCGCGTGACGCTCCTGCCGACCTCGGAGGGTTTTGCCACCCGCCTCGAGCTGCGAGTCGCGGTCACCGACGACCGGGGTGATCGATCGGGTATTCCGGTGGTGCCGGTGGTGATTCAGACCGCCGAGCAGCCCGCGGAGGGCGACAC
>JBCCLG010000121.1:0-10186 GCA_039027015.1 Acidobacteriota bacterium
CCGGGGCTGCTGCTGGATCGGCCTCCGCTGCGGCGCCCGGGGGGCTGCGCGCGGGTCCTCAAACTCGCTCGTCCAGCCGACGAGACGCTGAGGTCCGCTGAGGAGATGGATTCTTCTCCGCGCTGAGTCCTTCTTCGAGCGTTGGGCTTCCTGGGCCCACCAGGATGCCCCGTTTGACTCCAGAGATGGGGCTGACTCGCTCGGACACGTTCGGACCCGTGCTCGCTCCCCCGGGCTTCTTGGACGCTCCGGGGGTCGCTGCCGCTTCCGCATCTCAGGGCCTAAACCGGGCGATCGGCGCGACGATGGCGGACGACGAAGACCCGAGCGGCTGGACGGATCTCCGAGGATCAGCGCGCCGATGACGGACGACGAAGACCCGAGCGGCTAGACGGACCTCCGACGATCAGCGCGCCGACGAAGGATGATGCGGACTCGAGCGGCTAGCAGGACTTTCGACGATCAGCGCGACGATGACGGATGACGAGGCCCCGCGAGGCTAGACGAGTATCGAGCGTCCGACGAGGTCACGACGGATCACGAGGAACCTGGATCTCGGTGGTTCGATCCGCACTCGAATGTCCTCTCTTCTCGGACGGACTGGGGGAGGCAGTGGTGGCACCGCCGGCGCCGAGTCTCGGAAGGCGGACTGCCAAGAAGCGTACGGGTTGAGACTCCTGGAGCAGGAGAGCTTGGGGAGCGGGTTCCGGATGCAGCGACCGGAGTTCCGGATGCAGCGACCGGAGTTCCGGATGCAGCGACCGGAGCCCGGAGCGATCAGGAGCCGGGGGCTCTCGTCTCGGTCCCCCGGAGCTGTCCGAGCGGCACGGCCTCATCTTTGGAAGCGGACTCGGGCAAAAGGCGAAATGCGCTGCTGGGGGCTCGCTGGGAAACGGCGGTCTCGAAGTGGCGGAGGGCTCACCCCCTTGGGGGACTTGGGCATCGAGTCGGTTGGTCGCGCGAGTTCGGAGGGGGACCGAGACGAGAGTACCGGGCGGCTGAAGCAGCGGAGGGCGGGGAACGCAACGCCCCAAGGGACCGATTGGCTGGCCGCGCGAGTTCGGAGGGGGACCAAGACGAGAGTACCGGGCGGCTGAAGCAGCGTAGGGCCGAACACGCAGCGCCCCACAGCAGGGGCCCGCAGCCGCTCGAAAACGGACTCGAGTGAGGGCCGAACACGCAGCGCCCCACAGCACGGGCCCGCAGAGACCCCAATTGCCGCTAAAGGAGCCCTCTACGAAAAGACGAGGTCAGTACCCTTCGCCGAACACGATCTGCTGAATCGTGGGCTCAATCGTCTTCCAGTCGCTCTCCCAGGAAGCCTGAGGCCCCTCAAAAACCACGAGAAAAACCGTCCCCGTCTCGTCGTTGGCGGCGATCCGATTGAAGAATTTGGTCTCCGCCGTGTTGCCCTTGCCGAGATAGGTGACGCTCTGTCCCTCAAGGGGCCCCATGGCCGACGTGCCGAGCTCTTCGCCTCCATAGATCCGCTTGGCGTTTTCGATAAAGCCCCGCGCGAACTCTGCGGGCGGCCTGCCAAATTTGGCAGGAACATTGAAGAACACGCTGAGGGTAAAGCCGGTGCCTAGGGGCGCCGGCGGTTCCCAGGCTTTGGGGGTGAGGTAGTAGGAGAGGCTCCCGTCCGTAGCCACCCGCCGGAAAGACCAGGAATCGGGCCGCAGAAGCGCGCCGTCGATATCCGAACACTTCTCCCACGAGTAGCCGTCCGGCGGGGCGGGAAGATCCTGGCCCTGTGCCTGAAGAGCAGCGGGCGCCATCAGCAGACAGGCCATGAGTGCCGTCAGAAGTCGCATGGAATCTCCTTGAAGAGAGCTGAAGTTGAGTGAGTCTGGGAAAGAGGCGCGGCTCTTGGGGGGGGGCAGCGTCGGGAAGGGCTCAGTCGAGACAGCGCGCCCGATTATGGCGTGAAATGGCTGCGCGGTTTTAGAGGGACGCAGGATCGCGTTTCCTCCCGAGAGCCGCGGAGCCTTTGCTAACCTGCCGCCGTCCCTGAATTCTCTCTGATCTCGAGCGAAGGAGCCGCTCCCATGTCCTGCGTCGACCCGTCCCGCGCCCTCGGCGCGTTCGTTGCCCTCGCCCTGGCCCTCTACCTGACCCCGCTCGAAGCCCGGGCGGCTCTCATCAACGATGTCCCGGCTTCCGCCGCTACCTACCTCGGAGGCGCCGGCGAAGACGAGGCCGGGGGCGTGGCCTTTGCCCTCGACGGCTCCCTGCTGGTCGCCGCGACCCTGCCCGGTCACGATCCCGCCGGTGCGCCGGTGACCGAGCTGCTCGGCGGCGGCGACGGAGCGCTTCTTCGACTCGCGTCCGACGGCCGTCAGGTTCTCGAAATCGTGCGCGTGGGCGACGGGATCCTCGATCTCGAGGTGACGTCCGGAGGGCGCGTGGCGCTCGCCGCGGCGGGCGTGGGGGTGGTTCTGCTCGAGCCTGACCTCAGCCTCGCGTGGTTTGAGAGTCTGCCGAGCGTTGTGCGCGTGGCCGTCGGAGGCGAGGGCTCTGGCCTGCGAGTCGCGGGCCTCGACTCCGCCGGCCAGGCGAGGGTTCTAGGCGCCGCCGGCAATCTGGTCGGCCAGCGGGCGTTCGGCGACTCGGAGGTGGCCGACATCGCGGTGGCCCCGGATGGCCAGAGGGTGGTCGTCACCGGCTTCAATCAGCGATCGCCCACCCTGCAGGTGCCCTTCCTGCGAGCCTTTGACCCAACGCTCGCCGTGCAGGCGTGGCGCGCCTACGACTGGACGGCCGATCAGGTGCTCGACGAGCAGCAGAGCAGCTCCTCAGACAGTCGAGGCGTGCGCGTTGCCTTCGGGCAGGATGGACTCCTCTACTTCGCCGGTCAATCCTCAGGCGCCCTCTCCACCTTTCGCTTCGACCCCCTCATCGTCGATCGCCGGCTGCCGGATGATGAGCTCATCTCCTTCGATGAGTACAACACGCCGTTCCAGACCGGCGGCGTCCTGATCACGGTCATGGGCCGCTTCGATCCGGCCACGGGAGACGTCCTCAAGATCCAGCGTCTGCTCGCCCGCCTGTCGAGCAACAGCGGAAATTCCGTGCGCCCGGCGTCCATCGCGGCCGACGCCGAAGGCCGAATCTTTCAGGGGGGCGCCTCCGCCGCTTCCCTCGAAGACCGCACCGTCCAGCGCCTGGAGGGCCAGCTCGCCGGGCCCTACCAGGGCTTCGAGGCCTTCGTGCTGGTGCTCGACCCGGACTTCTCGGCTCGGCGGGTGTGGACGGTGTTCACCGCCCCGGGCGGATCGCAAAACTCGGTCGCCCGGGGCGTGGCGGTGCGCGACCAGCGGTTCGCCTGGGCGGTCAGCGTCGACAACGGCACGGCCCAAATGCTGACCACGAACGCCGTTCAGCCGGCCCGCGACGCCGGGCTCTCGGCCTACTTTGGAGTCTCCCCGGGGCTGCCCCTCTTCGCGGACGACTTCGAGAGCGGCGGCACCGCAGGCTGGTCGAGCGCCACGCCGTAGAGAGTCCGCCATCGGGCCCGCCCGCCGCCATCCGACGAGATTTCTCATCCGTCGACTGATCAAATCCGCGGATTCTTTTCGCGCTACGGGGTGAAGCGGCCACGGACTCTCGGCGCCCTGGCCATTGGACTCACCCTTTTGGCCGGCATCGGGCCCGAGGATCGCGAACGACGAGTCGCGATGCCGGTCGCGGAGAAAACCATGCAGAGACTGAGACTGATTTTTCTGGCGGCCGTGCTCCTCGCCGGCGCCCAAGCCTCCTTCGGCCTGAGCCTATTCGCCATCAGCGGCGCCGACTGCGACGGCGACGGCGACGCCGACATCATCTGCTCGGGAGGGGTTTATTGCGGGGCGGTAGACCTCGGGGCCCTGGAAGGAGCTTCGGGCTTCTGCGAATGCAGGACCGCCGACAACACCCTTGTCGAGAGGAAGAAATGCAGCGACCTGCCCCAGCTCGAGCCTGAGCCCGCGTCGTTTCTCGAGCACTCCGATTTCTGGCAGCTGCTGGTTCCCTCCGAGCGGGGCACGTGCATGGAGCGCTCGCTCGAGCGGCAGCAGCCCCTCCCGGAAGCTGCCCCCGCCCAGGACGCTGCCTGAGCCGCAGGCGGGCAGCTTTTCCGCGCCCCGCGTTCCCGGATCAGGCCCATAAACCTACTGATGACCCCAACTGCGTAGCTCAAGTCCTCAAGAGCCAGCCGTCCAGTCACTTTTTTGAGAGAGGCTCCTCTCGAGGCATCTCAGGAGAAATCATGCGAACTCTCAGCCTAGCTTTCCTCGTGCTCATCGCTGCCCTCAGCGCCCCGTCCGCCTTTGCCTGGGGGCTCTTTGGCCTCGGCGGCGCCGACTGTGACGGCGACGGCGCGGTCGACATCACCTGTAGCGGATCGGCCTGCACCGCGATCGATGAAGGAGAAATTCCGAATGTCGGCGGCTACTGCGATTGCGAACGAGCCGACGGCACCCACGACATCAAGCGCTGCGCCGACAGGCCCAGCCTGCAGCCGGAGTCTGCCTCGCTCTTCGGGCAGCCTGACTTCGGGCAGCAGCTCGCCCACGAAGAAGCCCAGGGCTGCAGATCCCCCGAGCCGGAGTCTTCTGAGGCCCCCGCTCTGTCGGCGGAAACCGCCTAATTACTCAGGAGACCGCCTCAGCCAGGCCGCGGCCTCCCTGCGCTCTCGGGGCCTGGCCTGCCTGCCTGCCGACAGGCCGAGCTCGAGAGCGGCTCCCAAGCCCAGCACGAGGGCCGCTTCGGCGGCCCGTTTTGCTAGTGGTTTAGCTTTTCGCGCCGCCGAGCTCGCGGTGCCAGGCTCCCATGGCCGTCTCGAAGTAGGTCGGCTGGAAAAGGTGCCAGTCCGCAGCCCGTTCGGGCAGGGCGTAGGCTTTGGCGGCCTCCTCGGGGGAGAGGCCTTTGTCAAAAGATTCGCGGGCCGCCCCCTCGAAGTGGTCGAGCAGGTCGCGGTAGAGCTGGACCCCCTCCACCGCGACGACCGGGCCGTGACCCGAGACGTGATGGGTCCTGGGCTCGCTCAGAAGGGTCCGCACCGCTTCCGCCAACGCCGAAGGGCGGGCGTCCCGGAAGTTCGGGAACATGCCAAACCACAGGAGATCGCCCCAAAAGAGGGTGCGCGGCTCCTCGATCTCGAGGGTCACGTCGCTGTCTGTGTGGCCCTGATGGGGGCGAAGGCTGGCGATCCGGCCGCCGAGATCGAGGCGGGTCACGCGGTCCGTGGGCAGCGTCTCGGCCGCCTCGAGCATCTCCAGGCGAACGGCGTCCGGGTTCTCCCGCTGGCCGTCGGTTTCGATCACCCGGCGGCGGGTGGCTTCGGTCATCCACAGGCGCGGCGACTCGCCTCCGGCGCCGCGGAAGCCGGCGAGGCCGTTGACGTGGTCGCCGTGATAGTGGGAGATCACCACATCGGTGGGCCAGCGTCCCGTGAGCTTGCGGGTCACTTCGGCCACCCATCGGCCGCCTTCCGGCATCATGAAGGCGTCGAAGACCACCGTGCGCTCCGTGCCCGAGATGATGCCGCCGTTGCACACGGTCTGGAAGTTGCCGCTCAAGGGGTCGGAGACCACTGACCAAAGGCCTTCGCCCAGCCGGTCGACGCGGGCCCATTTCTCGTGAATCACGAGGGTGCCCGCCGTTTGAGGCGCGGCGCCGAGGGCCTGGCCGAAGAGGCCGTGAAGACCGAAGAGGCCCATCAAGGTCAGCATTTCCCGCCGGTCGAAGTGGGCGTGGCGTGGGGTCACGGGCAGCTTTTGAGGCATCGACTCATTCCTTTCGTCGGGTGATAGCGGCAAGCGGCGGATCTTCAAGCATAGAGGAGATCTGCAGGCAATACGGATGCGAGCCGGCTTCGTATGGCTTGAAAGAGGCGCGCCCCGCGTACCTCGTTGACATGAAGAGGCGCTCAATTAAACTCGAGTTCACATGAAAGGCGATTCATCTGATCCCCAGTCCGCGGCGTCGGCAGACACGGCTTCTGCCGACCCAGGGTCGGCCAACCCGGCGCAGTCCGAAGCCTCTTTTTGCGCTGGCGTCCTGCAGGTGCTCGGCAATGAGACTCGCCTGGCTGTGGTCGGCCGCCTGATGGACGGTCCCCGGCCGGTAGGCGAGATCAACCGAACCCTGGGCGTCGAGCAAAGCCTCCTCTCTCACCACCTCAAAGTCCTGCGCGACGCCGGCCTGGTGACCGCCACGCGGGAAGGCAAGCAGGTGATCTATGCCCTGGCCCGCGAAGTCCAGGGGCGGCGCAGCGGCCGCGCTCTCCACCTCGGCTGCTGCCAGATCTCTTTCGACTAAAACTCGGAGTGTGCTTCCAGCCATGACGCTTTTCTCAAAGACGCTCGCGCCCCTCACCCGCCAGAGCGCTCCACTCCTCGCGATGGCGCTCCTGCTGGCGGCGGTCGGGGGCTGCCGCGCGCCCTCGGGCCCGGGCGGCGGTGGCGGTGCATCCGTTCGCCTCACGCTCACCGGCTCGAGCACGGTGGCGCCCCTCGCCGCCGAGATCGCCAAACGCTTCGAAGCCGAGCACCCGGGAGTGCGGGTGGACGTGCAGACCGGCGGCTCGAGCCGCGGCATCCGCGACGCCCGCTCGGGCGCCGCCGACCTAGGCATGGCGAGCCGGGCGCTCCAGGACGAGGAGCTGCCGGGGGTGGCCGTGCACACCATCGCCTGGGACGGGGTGGCCTTCGTGGTGCACCGAGAGAATCCTGTGGCCGAGCTGAGCCGCGAGCAGCTCATGGCGATCTATACCGGCGCCGCTGACAACTGGCGGCAGGTGGGCGGGCGCGACGCGCCGATCCTGGTGTCGAACCGGGCCGAGGGCCGCTCGGAGCTGGATTTGATGACCGACTTCCTGGGTCTCGAGGTGACCGAGGTCGAGGCCGACGTGATCGACGGCGAAACCCAGCAGACGATCAAGACCGTGACCACCCACGAAAACGCCATCACCTACACCTCCCTGGGCGCCGCGCAGCACGCCGCCGAAAGCGGCGAGGCGCTCCGGCTCCTGCCCCTCGGGGGCGTGACCGCCACCGCCGAGGCGGTCCAGAGCGGCGACTTTCCCCTCGCCCGTCCGCTGATTTTGATCGCTCCCGACGACGCCGACTCCTGGGCCGAGCGCTTCCTCGCCTACGCCGGCTCGGAGGCGGTGGACGATCTGACCCTCGGCCTCGGCTTCGTGCCTCCGAGGCGCGCCGCCCCTCGGGAGCGGGCCGCGGGCGGCCCGTGATGCGGCCGGCGAGCGTCCGCGTTCGCCTCGACGCCCTGCTGCTCGCCGCGCTCCGGTCGTGCGGCGCGATCAGCGCCGGCGTGGTGGTGGTGATCGGCTTTTTCATGGTCGCCGAGTCGTGGCCGGCGCTCTCGGCGATCGGCCCGCAGCGGCTGGTGACCGACCCCTCCTGGCACCCCACCGAGGATCGCTTCAATATGGTGCCCATGGTGCTCGGCACCCTGGCCGCCACCGCCGGCTCGCTGCTGCTGACGGCGCCCCTCGGCCTCGGCTCGGCGGTTTTTCTGCGCTTCCACGCCCCGCCCCGTCTCGCCGGGCCGTTTCGGAGGATCCTCGAGATCCTGGCGGGCGTGCCCTCGGTGCTCTACGGCCTGTGGGGCATCTCGGTGCTGGCGCCGCGCATCGCCCAGATCAGCCCCATCGAGCAGGGGCAGAGCCTGCTCGCCGGCATTCTGATCTTGAGCTTCAT
This sequence comes from Acidobacteriota bacterium, assembly GCA_039027015.1. Classification (GTDB taxonomy): domain Bacteria; phylum Acidobacteriota; class Thermoanaerobaculia; order Multivoradales; family J023; genus JAUIJL01. Next base: position 7,701 of record JBCCLG010000121.1, read on the forward strand.
GACCCTGCCGACCATCGCCCTCACCGCCGAGAACGCCCTGGCCTCGGTACCCGCGGACTCCGTGCGCGGCGCGGCCGCCCGGGGGCTCGGAACGCGGGCCATCGCGTGGTCGGTGGCGGTGCCGGCGGCGCGCGGCGGCATCCTGACCGGCATTCTCCTGCAGACCGCCCGGGCCCTCGGAGAGACCATGGCGGTGCTGATGGTGTGCGGCAACATCGTGCGCGTCCCGGGCAGCGTCTTTGACCCGGTGCGCACCCTGACCGCCAATATCGCCCTCGAGATGGGCTACGCCGACGCCCATCACCGATCCGTTCTCTACATCAGCGGCCTGGTGCTGCTCGCCATGGTCGCCGCGCTGGTGCTGCTGGCCGAGTGGGCGCTGCGGCGCACTCGCCTGAACGCGTGAGGAAGGGGCGGGCCTGGTGATGAGCAACGAGGAGCGAGGGCAGTGAGCGGTCGTCAGGCGCGCCTGCTCGACGGGCTCTCCGCGGGCTTTGCGTGGCTGTGCGCCCTGCTGGTGACCGCGTCCTTCGCGTGGCTTTTGAGCGACGTCGTCCGGCAGGGGCTCGGCGAGCTGTCCTGGGAGCTGCTGACCCGCGAGCCCGAGGACGCCGGCCGCGCCGGCGGTCTTTCCTCGATCCTGCTCTCGACCCTGGGGATCCTCGCCGTGTGCATGGCGGTGGCGGTACCCCTGGGCTTCGGCACCGCCGCGCTGCTCGCCGAGGTGACCCGCGGGGAAGGGACGAGCGGCCGCCTGGTGCGGCGCTCCCTCGACATTCTGGCCGGCGTGCCGTCGATCGTTTTCGGCCTGTTCGGCAACGCCTTCTTCAGCCTGACCCTCGGGCTGGGCTACTCGATCCTCTCGGGCGGACTGACCCTGGCGCTGATGGTGCTGCCGATCCTGATCCGCGTCGGCGAGCAGGGCATCCGCGCCGTTCCGGACGACTACCGCCTGGGGGCGGCGGCCCTCGGCCTCAGCCGCTCGACCACCCTGCTGCGCCTGATCCTGCCGGCGGCGGCGCCGGCCCTGGGCGCCGGGCTGGTGCTCGGCATCGGGCGGGCGCTGGCCGAGACCGCGGCCCTGATCTTCACCTCCGGGTACGTCACCCGGCGGCCCGAATCCCTCTTCGACTCGGGGCGCTCGCTCTCGGTTCACATCTATGATCTGGCGATGAACGTGCCGGGCGGCAACGCGCGAGCCTACGCCACCGGCCTGGTGCTGATGGTGCTGCTGCTGCTGATCAACGCTCTGGCCATGGCACTGGCCTCGCGGGCCTCGCGCGCCTCTCGCCTGAACAACACCCTCGGAGGCCTCGGATGATCCGTACCGAAGACCTCGGCGTGCACTATGGCTCCTTGACCGCCGTGCGCTCCGCCTCCCTCCACGTGGCCAAGGGCTCGACCCTGGCTATCGTCGGCCCTTCGGGCTGCGGCAAAAGCAGCTTCCTCGCCGCGCTCAACCGCATGACCGACCTGACCCCGGGAGCGCGGATCAGCGGCCGGGTGCTGATCGACTGCTGCGATATTCACGGCAGCTGCTTGAGCCCCACGGAGCTGCGGCTGTGCGTCGGCATGATCTTCCAGCGGCCCAATCCCTTTCCCATGTCGATCCGGCGCAATATCCAGCTCGCCCTGCGCGAGCACGGCCGGCGCAGCCGGGCGGAGCTGGAGGAGATCACCGAGGGGGTGCTCGAGGCCGTGGGTTTGTGGGATGAGGTCAAGGACCGTCTCGAGGCGCCGGCCCAGCGCCTCTCCGGCGGTCAGCAGCAGCGCCTGTGCATCGCCCGCGCCCTGGCCCTCGAGCCGCAAATCCTGCTGATGGACGAGCCGTGCAGCGCCCTCGATCCGATTGCCTCGGCCCGCGTCGAGGAGCTGATCGAGGAGCTCAAGGGTCGATACACGATCGTGATCGTGACTCACAATCTGCCCCAGGCCCGGCGTCTGGCCGACGAAGTGGCGGTCTTTTGGGTGCGCGACGGCGCGGGGGAGATCATCGAGCAGGGCCCCGCGGCGGCCGTCTTCGAGGACGCCAGCGATCCCACCGCCGCCGCCTATCTGTCGGGAATCCAGGGCTGATCGATGGCGCCGACCCCGGAGAACGAGGGCGTCCGCGACGGGGCGGCGGTACGGCCGTCGGCGGAAGAAGAAGCGGCGCGGCAGGATCCAGTTGGACTTGTATAGAGCGTCCACAGACCACGGCATCAGAAGGCGGCTGGGAAGGCCCCGGTCCCACCGATGGCCCCGATGGCCTCTCCGCCAGCTCCCAGTCTCAGCTGAGATTCACGATCCAGAGTGGCCGCAAGGAACCAGAGGAGGGAAAGACGAGTCTTTCCCAACATGGGCAGTGCCCAGCCTCCTCTTTAGGGAGGCTGGGCAGGGCATACCCAGCCCAGCAGAGGGGGGGTCCTCAAGCTCGCAGCGTGCTAACATGATCCCAGAGGGTAGAAGGGGGCCGTGCCAACGCCTTACCACGTGATGCTTTGAGC
>JBCCLG010000122.1:0-10069 GCA_039027015.1 Acidobacteriota bacterium
GGGCTCGACTGCACCTACGTTCGCCTCTCGCAGTGGCCGCTGTGCGAAGAGGAGCGAGCGCATCTTGTGCCCGATGAGTTTCACCACCGAGTGCCGCCGGATGCGGTGCCCGAGCTGGTGCGCTCCTGCGATCTTCTGCTGGCGCCCTCGTGGCCGGTTGAGGGCTTTGGTCTGCCGGCCCTGGAGGCGATGGCCAGCGGCGTTCCCGCCGTGGTCTCGGATATTCCGTCCTTCCGGGGCTTCGCCAGCGCCGCGGCCACGCTCGTCGAGTACGACAGCGCCCGGGCCTTCGCGGACGCGGCCTATCGTCTGCTGCGCAGCCCGCGTCGATGGCGTAGGCAGCGCCGCCGGGGCCTCAAGCTCGCCGGGGCCTACGCGGAGAAGAGGGCCATCGCGCGGATTGAAGAGGCGCTTTTGTGGGCTCTTGAGCAGCGAGTCTGAGGCGCGGGGAGAGGTGCTCTATTGACATTCAATAAATGTCGTTAGACCATAAACGGGCCCGCTGGTCCCGCCCTATGGATTTGACCCTTCTCAGCGCTTCAAACCGAGGAGATCTCCGCCCATGCCGCCTACTCCGAGAATGACCGGCCGCCTCTTGAGCCTCGTGTCCCTTCTGGCCCTCGCGTCCCTCGCCCCCCAGGTGGCCCACGCCGGCATCCAGTGCCCCTTTCCCCCGGAGCCAGCGCCGGTGGTGCCCCAATTCCGCGTTGAGGCGCCAGGCGACTCCCTCTGGCCCCTAGGAGCGGACGGGTCGATCGTCTTCCAGCCCGCCTCCGCCATCACCTCAGACCGCAACAGCGTGAACTACAACAACCTCTGTGAGCCTGGGGGCCTGTTTGGAACCGAGCGCTTTCAGGACGTTGCGGTGCTCGAGGACGATCCGCGCTGGCTCTTCGTGGCCACCAACAGCGGGCTCTCCGTGTGGGACCTCTCCCTCGACCCCGCCTCGCCCCGTCGCATCGCCGTTCGAGAGGGCTTTGCGTCCTCCTCCGGGTTCGCTCTCTTTCCTCCCCCGGGCGAGGGCGACGTCTACGTCGAGGCGATCGACGCCGTAACTTCGCCCTCGGGGTCGGCGATCTACGTGGCCCTCGCGGGACGCTCCGGTCACGGGCTCTCTCTGTGGAGATTCAATCCCCAGGACCGCAGCCTCAGCCAGATCTTTCAGCAGGCGTCGCGCACCGTGCGCGACGTGGAGCTGGCCAATCACGGCGGTCGAACCTACGCCTTTGCCGCAGATCCGAGCGCCTCAAGGGGCGGCATTGTGGTCTTCGACGTCACCAGCGCCGACGATCAGGCCGGCGGGTCCCCGTGCTTTGATGACGAGTTTCAGCCCAATCTCTGCCCCCAGGAGACCGGCAACGTCGGCGCGATCGACAGCGCGCTCTACGTGGATCTTCTCGAGGCGGGAGGGTCGATCTTCGCGGTGGCCAGCGACGGCAGCGAGCTGCCGGTGGACCAGCTGCACGTCGAGATCTGGCAGGTGCCGAATCCTGCCCGGCCCGACCTTCCGCCGTTTGGCGAATCCGTCCGGAGATTCGAAGGCCTAGGCGACAACAGCCGCGGCGTGCAGCTGGTCGAGATCTCGGGACGGCGCTTCCTCGCGGTAATCGACGCCGATCTTTTCCTCGACCGCTACACCGTAAGCGCCTACGATGCCTCGCCCTGCTTTGAGATGGGAACGGCGGGCTGTTCCGATCTCGGCCCTCCCCTGTGGAGCGAGGAGCTGCCTTCCACGTCGGGGAATCTGCAGTTCTTGAGCGCCTCTCGAAGCGGTCTTCGAACCTTCCTTTACTACGGTCTCGAGAGCACGCCCAGCTCCGGAACCCGGCTCGAGCAGCTCTTCGACATCACGGATCTGCCCAATCTCGGAGCGGGCGAGGGCGAGATCTATGAGGTGACGGATGCGGGCGCCCAATACCTCGATCCGATGAGCGGCGAGGCGGTCGACTATTGGGGCGACTATTACTCCAACAACACCTACGGTCTCAACAACGTGCTGCCGCGCAACGGCCGTTTCCTGGGCGCCCTCTTCTACCGAGCCGCCAACGGCATTCTCGACATCCACAGGGTGAACCTCGATCCGCCGGAGATCTTGTTTCTCGACGACTTCGAGAGCGGCGGCTGCGGTCGCTGGTCAGCGGAAGTCGGCGGCCCGTGCTGAGCCCGCGTCCTGGGAGCGCCAGAGCCAGAGCCAGAGCCAGAGCCAGAGCCAGAGCCATATACTCTCGGGCCTCGCCGCCGCCCCGAGCGCTCCGCTATGACGACCTCACCGATCGTATCCGCCGCCGACCTGTCCAAAACCTACAGGGTGTACTCGAAACCCCTCGACCGCGTCGTCGAGTCCCTGCCGTGGAGCAGCCGACCGAGACACCGGGCGATCGAGGCTTTGAAAGACGTGGGCTTCGAGGTCGGCCAGGGCGAGAGCCTCGGCATCGTGGGCGAGAACGGCGCCGGCAAGAGCACGCTCCTCAAGATTCTTTCCGGCGTCACCCTGCCGACCCGGGGAAGTCTCGAGGTGCGGGGGCGGGTGGCGTCGATGCTCGAGCTGGGAATGGGATTTCACACCGAGCTGACGGGCCGGCAGAATATTCGTCTCAACGCGGCCATGATGGGCTTCAGCGACGAGGAGGCGGCGGAGAAAACCCCGAAGATCCTCGACTTCGCCGAGCTTGGGGACTTCATCGACCGCCCGGTCAAGACCTACTCGAGCGGCATGGCCATGCGGCTGGGCTTCGCGATCTCGGCCCAGGTCGAGCCCGACGTTCTGATCATCGACGAGGCCCTCTCGGTGGGCGACGGATACTTCCAGAAGAAGTGCATGGACCGCATCCGCGAGCTCCTCGACGGCGGCTGCACCTTCCTCTTCTGCTCCCACGCCATGTACTACGTCTCGGCCTTTTGCCAGCGGGCTCTGTGGCTGCGCGGCGGCACCACGGAGGCCCTGGGGCCGGCCGAGGAGGTGGTGCGCGAGTACGAGCACTTCCTGGGCCGCAAGAACGAAGGGCGCATGCGCCAGGAGGCCGAGATGGCGGCAGCCCGCGGTCCGGCGTGGATCGAATCGCTCAGCCACGGCGAGCGGCTCGACCCGGGCGAGCCGCTCGCCATCGAGCTCGAGCTTCATACCCGCAGCCCGAGCGTGGCCGTGCACGTCGCCATCGGGCTCGATCTCTCGAACGGCACCCAGGTGTGCGCCTTCTCCACGCATCGCGACGGCCTCGAGCCGCTCACGGGCAGGAGCAGCTACCGCGTCTCCCTGGCCCTGCCCGCCGTTCCCATCCACAAGGGCGAGCTCGATCTCTACGTCTTCGTGATGGACGAGGAGGCCCTGCACGCCTACGACCAGCGCATCGTGCCGCAGGCCGTACGGGTCGACCCCGACAACTACAGCGTCGGTCTCTTGGACCCGCCCCACAGCTGGCAGATCGAGTGATGAAGCTGGGCGTCGTCGTCGTCCACTTCCACACCCCGGAGCTCGCTCGTACGGCCGTCGAGTCGGTGCGCGATCAGGCTGCTGAGGAGGCGCTCGAGTGCGAGATCGTGGTGGTCGACAACGGCAGCACGCCGGAAGGCCGGGAGATTCTGGCTGGCCTTGAGGTTGCGGCGGTCGAAAGCAGCGGCCGCAACCTCGGCTATGCCGGCGGCTTCAACCGCGGCGTGGAGCTTCTGGGGTCCGCGGACGCCTTCATGGTCATGAATCCCGACCTCGAGCTGCTGCCTTCCTGCCTCCAGCAGCTGGTCGCCGCGCTCGGCGGCGCCGGGGTGGTAGGCCCGCGTTTCTTTTGGGATCGTCCGGGCGGCTTCATGCTCCCCCCCGCCGAGCAGCGCGGGCGCGCCGCCAGCCTGCGCCGATTTCTCGCCCCCCGCAGCTCTTTCTGGTCACGACGCGCGCGGGCTGCCTGGCGCGCCCACGCGCGGCGCCACTGGTCGGCCGAAGAGCCCCTTGCGAGCCACGATCTCTCGGGCGCCCTGCTGATGATCGAGGCCGGCGCCTGGCGAAGAGTCGGCCCCTTCGACGACGGTTTTCCCCTCTACTTCGAAGAGACGGACTGGCTTGCGAGGGCGCGGCGGGCCGGCGTTTCTGGGCGCTACGTGCCCTCGGCGCAGGCGCTTCATCACTACGCGCGAAGCACCCCCCAAGAGCCCCGGTCCAGCGCCTGGTTCGAGCAATCCCATCGACGCTTCCGCGGGAAGCACTATGGCGAGCTTTTCACCCGCTCCCTGCATTTTGCCGCCCGCCGCTGGCCCGCTCCCGCGGAGCGCCCGCTCGGCGAGGGGCCGGGGGAGTTTTCGGGCTCGATTCGCTGGCTCGAGATCGCTGCCGGCGTTCACGGCTTCCCCGCAGCGTCGAGGCGCCTCGGCGGCGACGCCCCGCCGGCCGCGGATTCTCTGATTCCGGCCGGCGCGCCGCAGGGCGACTACGTGGTGAGAGCCCTCGGCCGCGGCGATCGCGAGCTGTGGGCGCGCCGAATTTCTGTATCCCCCGAGGCTTCGGCCTCGGGTTAGCGGACGGAGAAGGGCATCTTTGGAATCCGAGTGCGCCGAGATCTCGATTCCTACGACACCCGTCTTACAATCCGGCCCTTCCTAGGGCGTCTAAACACCCTCAGAAAAAGCCTTTCAGCGATTCTCCCGTCTTCCTATGATGCCCCAGCGACAGCCCCGGGCCTCCGAAAGCCGCACGGTGCGGCGGCGTCCGTCCGTTGGCCGCACGGCCGGATCACGGGGAGCCGCTGTCTTTGAAGGCCGCCAGGGCAACCTGCTCCAAGGGCCGCAGGGGCGCACGCTGGGCGATGGGCGGAAAGCGGTCGAAGAGCCAGCGCCGCAGGCTCGGGCCAGCCGCCTCCAGGGCCCGCTCGGCCAGCGACGCCCGCCACAGCGGAGCCGGAAGCCCGCTCCGGCCCAAGGCGGAGATCCTCGAGAAACCCGCTCGCCGCGCCACGGCGGCGAGCTCGCCATGGGTGTACTCGCGGAGGTGAAAGCCCTCGGGCCGATCGGAAAAATAGCCCGAGATGTCGTGAGGTCCGCACAGGCGATTGGGCGTCACCATCAAATAGGGCGCGCTGGGGCGGAGCCAGCGCAGAACCTCCCGGAAGTGGTCCGGCGCGTCCTCGGGGTGCAGGTGCTCGAGAACGTGGCAGCTGTAGGCCACGTCGACCGTCTGAGAGGCGATGCGAGACCCGGTCTCGTCATGGGCCAGCCACTCCACCGCGCCGCCGCTCTCGCCGGGAACGGCCTCGATGGCCAGCACCCGGCGACCCGGGCCGGCCGCCGCCACGCGGCGGGCCAGGACGCCGCTGCCGGCCCCGACCTCGGCGAACACCGTCCTCTCGTCAAGCCACGGGGTCAGCAGCGCGGTCTGCAGCTCCAGCGAGCCCGCGTCCACCTCCGCGCCTTCGGCGTGCCGGGCGTATTCGCTATAGACCTCGGCATAGACCGCGCTGCGCTCGCCGGGCGCGGCCAGGCGCAGGCGATCCGCGAGGCGCTTTTCGAGGCGATAGCGGTGCTCGAGCTCCTCGGGCTCGACGCCGGCAGGAAAGGGGCGCGGCATGGCGCATGTAGTATAGGCCCCAAGCGAGCCGGGGCGGGCGTCGCGGCGGCTGCCGCGCTGCCTATGTGCCTACCTCCCTCGACCGCGTCTTTCCCCCCTGAGGTGGACCCATGAGACACGTTCTCACCGAACGTACGGTCCTCACGGATCACGACATCGGCGACCTCATCACCGATCCCTATCTGCACATCGGTGATGATCGCCTCTACAACCCGCTCACCGACCGCCTTCTGAAGGTCGGCGAGAAGGGCTATGCGGATTTGCGGCGGATTCTCGAGGGCACCCCCGTCGCGGCGCTGGACGCCAGCCTCCTCGATCCGCTGGTGGAAGACGGCTGGCTGGTGCAGAAGAGCAAGAACCTCGACGAGCGGTTCCGCCTCAAGTTCGTCTCCCTCGAAGCACACACCATCTGCAACCAGCGCTGCTATTTCTGCCCGGTGTCGATCAATCCGCGGCGCGCCTACTTCATGCCCACGGAGCAGTACGAAGACATCCTGAGGCAGGTGTCGGCCTATCGGGACACGATCGAGGGCGTGTTCATGATCAATTACAACGAGCCGACCTTCGATAAGCGCTTTCTCGATCAGGTGCGGGCCATCATGGGCGCCGGTCTGCCGCCGGCGGTTCTCACCAACGGCACCGGCCTGACCGAGGAGCGCATCGACGCCCTGGTCGAGATGGGCGGCATCGGCTTTTTATGCATCAATATGTCGACCCTCGATCAGGAGCGCTACAAGCGCGATCGAGGCACCGGCAACGTCGCCCGCATCCTGCAGTACCTCGATCACGCGAAAAATCTCCCGGTTGCCAAGGAGATGAAGATCATCGTGCTCGGCACCGGCAACGACGTTCACAAGCGGGACTTCGAGGAGATGAAAGACCGCTTTGCGGGCAGCCGCTTCAAGGTCGAGTCCTACGAGGTCATGGACCGCGCCGGCTATCTGCAGATAGGCCTCAAGGCGGCCCATCACGAGGGTCGTCAGCTGTGCGGCTGCGACAACGTGGGCTCCCGGCCGATCCAGCACCTGCACATCACGCCCCACGCCAAGGTCGTGCTGTGCTGCGAGGACTACGACGAGCATCACGTGGTGGGCGATCTCAATAAGCAGACCCTCCACGAGGTGCTCACCGGCCCGGCCATGCAGCTCATGCGCCGCTGGATCTACGGCATCGAGGAGGCGCCCAGCGACTTCATTTGTCGCAACTGTGTCTTCGCCCAGAGCCGCGAGCGCGCCTGATTCGGCCGTCGGCTACCCCCTCTGCGCACACATCAACCCAGCGAGGTTCCGAGCCATGGCCATGGAAACGATCTTCAGGATCGACGCCTTTGCCGATCAGCGCTTCACCGGCAACCCGGCGGGCGTGGTGATTCTGGGCTTCTGGAGAGACGATGCGCTGCTGCAGCGCGTCGCGTTTGAAAACAACTATTCCGAGACCGCCTTCCTGGTGCCCGCCTCGGGCGACGACTGGGAAATTCGCTGGTTTACGCCCACCGCCGAGGTCGGCCTGTGCGGCCACGCGACCCTGGCCGCCGCCCACGCGGTCTTCTCGCACACCGGCAGCGAGGCGAAGCAGGTGACCTTCCACGCCGACGAGGCCGGCACCCTGACCGTGAAGCGCGAGCTTTTCGATCGCTATCAGCTGCGCTTCCCTTCGGTCGAGCCCCGGGAGCTGCCGATCACCGAGGCGGCCGTCGAGGCCTTGGGCGTCCGTCCCCTAGAGCTCTACGAGGGCCGCTACTCGCCTGAGGAGCACGATCTGATGGCCGTTCTCGAAAGCGAGGCCGCCGTCCGCGCCCTGGAGCCAGACGGCCCGGCGCTGGCCTCCCTCAAGAGTCGGGGCGTGATCTTCACGGCGCCCGCCGAGGGCGAGGACGCCGATTTCGTGTCGCGCTGTTTCTACCCCAACGTCGGCATCTACGAAGATCCGGCCACCGGCTCCGCCCACTGCCTCATGACGCCCTATTGGAGCGAGAGGCTCCGCGGGCGATACTCCCTCAAGGCCCGGCAGCTCTCCACCCGCGGCGGCTGGCTCGAGTGCCGTCACGAGGGCCCGAGGGTGCTGATCTCCGGCAGGGTCGTCGGCTACCTCGACGGTGCGCTCTACCTGGACTGACCGCGGCTGCCGCGTGAGCCGGGTCGGTCGTCGGCGAGCCCGAGGAGATTGACGAAGAGGCGATAGGCGCCAGGGACTCCGGCGGGTAGCTGGCGGAAGAAGGCCAGGCCGGTGTAGACGTAGTGCCCCTCGCCGACGTCGGCGATCAGCAGGCCGCCGAGCTTTTCGTCGCCGCCGGGGTCGGCCATGGCGAGCAGCGGAGTCCAGGCGTCGTCGTCCCAGGTGCCGGCGAAGTAGAGGCCTCTCTCCTGGACCCAGCCCTCCCAATCCTCGTCGCCGAGGGCGTTGGGCGTGCTCAGAACCGGATGATCCGGCTTGAGCAAGCGCACGGCCGCCGTTTCGTCGGTCACCCGGTCGTGGGGACGGTGGATTTCGAGGGGGAAGGGCGCGAAGGCGCCGCGTGAGAAGGCGTACTGCTGGTACTGCACCAGCAGAAGCCCGCCGGCCCGGGCGTAGTCCAGCAGGCGGGGGTTGGCCGCGGCCAGGGCGGGCTCGACCTCGAAGGCGCGGCTTCCCAGCACCACGGCGTCGTACACCGAGAGATCGCGCACCAGGAGGTCCTCGGCGGCCACCGTTTCCACCGGCAGCCCCACGGCCAGCAGCATCTCGGGCACTCGGTCCGAGGCGCCGCGCACGTAGGCGATGCGCTCGACGTTCGGCGTTTCGAGGGGCACGACCGTCAGCCGGGCCTCGGCCTGGCGCGGCAGCACGACGGGCCGAATATGCGGATAGTCGATCTCGAGATAGCCGTGGTCTAGCTCCTGCTGCCGCCAGCTCGCGTGCAGCCCGATCGAGCCGCGCATCGGCTCGAGCTTCGGCGGCGGCAGGATCTCGAAGCGCACCTCGGCGCGGCCTCCGGCCTCGAGCCGCACGTTCTGGGGAGGCGCCCCGGGCCAGCCCGCGGGCATCTCGAGGTGCAGGGTGACTTCCGCGGCCTCCTGCAGGTGAGAGATCACCTGGGCGACGAGGGTCGTGGGCTCGCGGCGGTCGGTCGGCCACACGATCAGGTCGCCGCCTTTGGGGATCCGAACTTCGACCGGCGGCGCGACGCGCAGCGGGCGCCGTACTTCGCCGAGAGCCTGATCGCGCCGGCGGTGGACCAGCTCCCGCGTGATCTCCACCCGGGAGCCCGCGATTTCAAAGCTGAACCGCGCCAGCGCCGGCGGCGGCTCAAAAGGCTCGGCCCGCGTCTCGGAGGGAGCCTCGACCCACGAGTAGACGTCCCCCTCGCGCGGCCGGCGGAGGAAATAAGGCACGCTGGGCTCGGCGTCCGGGTCCACGGTGAGCGTCCAGCGGGTCTCATCGTCCACCGTCGCCCGAAAAGGGCTGCGCCGTCCTCGCTCTTCTGGAACCGCCGGCGCTTTTTCGACCCTCCAGCCGTCCGGAGCCTCGAGGCTCACCTCGAGGTTGCGGACCTCGAGCGGGCCGGCGTTCCAGAAGAGAGTGCGCGCCTCGAAAGAGCGGCCCGCGGCGAGGGTTTCGGCGGAGGTGACGGCGTCCGCCATCAGGCTGGCCGCCGCGGTGAGCCCTCGGCGCGCGACCTCCACCTTCTCCTCGAGCATCTCGTCCACGTGCTGCCGCTCGCCGCCTCGGTCCGGCTCGGCGGCCAGCCTCGTGCGCAGACCCTCGAGTCGGCGCAGAATCTCGGCGAGGGGCGCCGCCGCGGCCTCGAGGGTCGCCGGCCCGAGGCGGCTGCGGGCGTCGTCCGCCAGGGCCTCGAGAGCCCGCAGCTCGGTCGCGAGCTCGCGCTCGAGGGCCTCGTCCCCCTCAAGGGTCGAGACCAGCGCCTCGAGGGAGGTGTCGACGCCGGCGAACAGGTCGTCATCGATGCCCAGCTCGGCGGGATCGACGTCGCCCGCGAGCCAGCGCACCGCATTCACCGCGTCTCCCGGCGGCTGCTCGAAGCCCATATCCTGGCAGCGGTGCTGGCTGCGGCTGAGCAGCGCGGTCTGGAAGATCGAGCGTCCGGTATGCGGATCGAGCTGCGAGATCGGCAGGCGCATGGTGGCCGTTCCCGGGCGAAACCAGGCGGCTCGATAGAGGCTCTCGATGCGCCAGGGCGGAAGGCCTTCGGCGGTGAGCGAGGGGAACTCGTCCCGCTCGGTCCGGGAGAGCTCGAAGATGCGCTCCGCGGCCCAGCCCGCCGCCTGGTGCTGACCGTGACCCGCCTCGACGGTCGGCGGGAAGATCGACACCATAACCTGCGGCTTGAACCGCCGGACCACCCGCATGGTGTCCTCGAGCAGCATGTCTCGGGGCCACCGCCTCAAGGTCTCCTCCATCGATCGAGTGAAGCCGAAATCGTAGGCGCGGGCGAAGAATTGCCGGGCGCCGTCGAGCTGCCGGGCGGCCTGCAGCTCCCGGGATCGCAGCAGCCCCAGGCCTTCGCCCAGCTCATCGCCGACC
>JBCCLG010000123.1:0-10050 GCA_039027015.1 Acidobacteriota bacterium
AGCCGGCTGCCGATCCACAGCCCCTTCGCTTCGCGGCCCCCGAATCCCTGGGCACGGGCCTCGAGAACACCCGGGTCCAGGTGTACGGCTGGGGCCTCGAGAGCGCTTCCGGAGAGGATCCAGGGCGGGAGGGCGTCTCGCGCTGAGGCCGGTGCGTTGATAGGGTCTAAGTATGGCGAATGAGAAAACCTCGCTGTCGGAGATTCTCGCTTGGGTTGCGCTGGCGCTCGGCATCCTGGCCGTCGTGGGATTCGGCCTCTGGACCGAGCTGGCGCCGCCGCCAAGTCCGGAGCTCTCCGCGGAGTCCGCAGCGAATCTGAACCGCGTGGTGGGCCTTTTGGGCGGCTCCGGCATCACCGCCGGCCAGCTCAGCGATGACCCCGCGCGGCTGGAGCGAGCCGGCGATCTGCTCCGCCAGGAGCTGGCCAAGAATCCCGAATCCGCCGAGGTGCACAGACTCCTGGGACTGCACGCCATGGCCGCGGGCGAGGCGCCTCGGGCCCTTGAATCCCTCGAACGGAGCGAAGCGCTGGCGCCGCGCCGCCTCGACACCCTGCTGGCCACGGCCGCGGCCCACGCCGAGCTCGAGGATCTCGAGGCCGCCGAGAAGGTGCTGCGCACGGCCGCCGAGATCTACCCGCGCGCGCCCGCGGTGCTGCACAACCTCGGCCAGATCGTCTGGCTGCGCGGCCGCGAGGCCGAAGCCGTGGAAATCTACGAGCGCAAGATCGAGCTGGTGCGGGCCCGAACGACCGTCGGGCCCGAGGGGACGGCGTCGACTCCCTGAGCCGCCCCTCGAAAATCGCGGCGCCGTCATCCACGCAAACCCCTAGCGCCTCGGCGACCAAGCCATGGCCCTCAGCGACCCGCGCCAGAAAATCTCGGCCTCGCGCTTGGCCCCGGCGCCCGCACCGGAAGTTCTCCGCGGCAAAGCCGGCGTCGTTCGCTGGCTCGAGCTGATCTCGGTTTTTGGTCTCGTGCCGATCGGCCTCTTCTTTGTGCGCTCGAGCTTCGCCCGGTGGATCGTCCCGGCGCTGCTGCTGGCGGCGGCGGTTTGCATCCTGGCGCTGCTGCGTGACCCTCGATTCGACCGCGGCCGACTCGGCGCTCGGCCCGGCGCCCTGGGGCGCGAGCTGCCGCCGATCCTCAAGACCTTCGTGCCCGGAGCTCTGCTGATCGGCGCGCTGACGGCGCTCGGCAGGCCCGATCTTCTCTTCGCCTTCCCCCGCGAGCAGCCGGGGTGGTGGGCGGTGATCATGATCGCCTACCCTCTCCTCTCGGTGTATCCGCAGGAGATTCTCTTTCGCACCTTTTTCTTCCACCGCTACGGCCCGCTGCTGCGCGGCGAAGGAGCCGTGGTGGCGTCGAGCGCCCTGGTCTTCGGCCTGGCGCACCTCTTGTTCGCCAACTGGATCGCGCCGACCCTGACGATGATCGGCGGCTACCTCTTCGCCCGCACCTACGCGCGCTCGGGCTCGACCGCCGTGGCGAGCCTCGAGCACGCCCTGTGGGGCGACTTTCTCTTCACCCTCGGGCTCGGCTGGTATTTCTGGGGCGGCTCGATCCGCGCCGTCGCGGGCTGAGCCCGCGACGTCGCAGGCGGGAGCTCAGCCTCCGGCCGCGGCCTCGCCGCCGCCGCGGTGCACGATCCTGCCGCCGAGCACGGTCAGCATCACCCGGGCGGTTTCGATCTCCTCGTCGGGCACGGTGAGGATGTCTTTGTCGAGAACCACCACGTCCGCGAGCTTGCCCACCTCGAGGGAGCCCACCCGGTCGCTCTGGAAGGCGCCCCAGGCGGCGTCGAGGGTCATGGAGCGCAGGGCCTCCGGCCGGGTCATCACCTGGTCGGGAAAGAAGACTTCGCCGCTCGCCACTCGGCGGGTCACGGCGGAGGCGAAATTGGCGATCGGATCGATATCCTCGACCGGCGCGTCGGTGCCGTTGATCACCCTGGCTCCTGAGTCGATCAGGTCGCGCCACATATAGGCCCCCTCCTCGGCCCGGCGGCTGCCCAGGCGATCCGGCACCCACGGGCCGTCGGAGGTGCAGTGCACGCTCTGCACGCTCGCCACCACTCCGAGCTCGGCGAACCGCGGCAGATCGGCGGGATCGAGGTGCTGGGCATGCTCGATGCGCCAGCGCAGATCGCTCTTCTCGGGGTGGGCGGCAAAGGTGTCGGCAAAGAGATCGAGCACCTCCCGGTTGGCCCGATCGCCGATCGCGTGCACGCAGAGCTGAAGCCCGTGCTCCACCGCCAGCTCGGCGGTCTCGCGCAGGGACTCGATCTCGGTCAGGCGCAGGCCCGAGGTGTCCCGATCGTCCGAGTAGGGCTCGAGGAGCAGCGCTCCGCGGGAGCCGAGGGCGCCGTCCATGTAGCGCTTGATGCCGCCCACCACCACCTGCGGAGCCGCCGCGGCGTCCGGGGTGGCGGCTTCGAGGTCGGCTTCGAGGTCAAAGTCCGGCAGGCGCTGGGCCAGCTCTTCGTTGCTCGCCCCGAGCATGACCCACAGGCGAGTGCCCACCTTGCCGGCGCTCGACGCTTCGCGCAGGGCCGCGATCTCGTCAAAACCCTGGCCGGCGTCCTGGAAGGAGGTGATGCCGTTCTCCTGGCATTCCTGGCTCGCCAGCTCGATCATGCGCTCGATCTCGGCGGCGTCCGTCTCGCCGCGCACCGCCTGCACCAGGCCTTCGGCGGTCTCGTTGAGCAGACCGGTCGCCCGACCCGAGACGTCGCGCACGATGTCGCCGCCCGGCGGATCGGGGGTCTCGCCGTCGATGCCCGCCAGCTCGAGGGCCTTGGCGTTCACCAAAACCGCGTGGCCGCTGGCGTGGGTGAGCAGCACCGGGTGGTCGGGGGCCGCCGCGCTCAGCTCGTCGTGGGTCGGGAAGCCGTCCACCACGCGCGCCGGCTGATCGCTCCACTTATCCTGATGCCAGCCGCGACCCCGAATCCAGGAGCCCGCGGGCGCCGTCTCGGCGGCGTCGAGCACCATCGCGACGATGTCCTGCCAGCTCATGGCCTCGGCGAGGGGCAGCTGGATCTTTTGATCGCCCACGCCGAGGAAGTGGGCGTGCCCCTCGACGAAGCCCGGGATGGCCAGCTGGCCGCCCAGATCCACCACCTCGGTGCCCTCTCCGATCAGGGCCTCGACCTCGGCGCGGCCGCCGACCGCGACCAGCACGCCGTCACGCGACGCCAGGGCCTCGACCTCCGGCTGCTTCGCGTTCATGGTGACGATGCGGCCGCCGAGCAGAACCAAATCCGCGGGCTGCCCGGTGTCCCCATCGGAGGGCTTGTCGTAAGACTGACAGGCGATCATCGACCCGCCCACCAGAGGCAGCAGGAGGAGGGGCGCGAGGAGAGATCGCAGAGGCTTCGAGGCATCGGCTTTGTGGACGAGCATGACCAGGCTCCTGGGTCAGGATGACGCGGCGCCGGGGCCGCGGGAGAAGAAGAGTCGATCGGGACTGCCGAGTCAGTGCCAAACTCGGGCGTCGCGATCACGAATCGAAGACCGGGGTCCGTCGCGTTCAATAGTAAATCCGAATGACCGTGCCGAGGCTTTCGCCTTGGAACACCACGCGCACCCGGCGGCCGCCCTGCTCGTAGGCTCCGCCGCCCGCCGAGCGCCAGCCCGCCTCGGTGATTTTTCGCTCGAGCTCCGGGCGAACTCTCTGGGCGCCGTGGGAAGTCAGGATCTCGACCCAGCGGCCGCCCTCGTCGGTGCCGAAATCGGTCAGGCTGGCCGGCAGGTAAAGGGGCAGATCGCCGGGGAATTCGGCGGGCAGCTGGCCGGAAAGCTGGGGCGGTCGGCGCACCTCCTTTTGATCGAGGTCGGTGTCGATCTCGAGGGGTGGCGGCAGGTAGATCACTTCACGGGGGGTTTCCGAAGCGTCGGTAGAGCCGCCGCCGCAGCCGCCGAGGGGCAGCGCGCCGAGGAGCGCGAGAAGGAAAAAGCGTCGTGGCGTGAGAGAGAGCAAAGGGAAGTGTCCTGGCGTTGGGCGGGCGTGGGAATGAGGTCAGCTGAGGCGGCGCGGGCCGCTCGGGAGGTGAATCTCGGGCATCTCTCCGAGATGCGCGCCGCTCGGCCGGTCGAGCCACCAAGCCTCGAGACCGGCGGCCTGGGCGCCCTCGAAGTCCGTGACTTTATCGTCACCCACGTGCAGGGTCTCCTGGGGCCGCGCACCGATCCGGCGCAGGCACGTCTTCCAGATGCGCGCGCTCGGCTTCTCGACCCCGCACTCGGCGGAAGTGAGGATCACCGAGAAATACTCGGCGAGGCCCACCGAATCGAGGAGAGCCGGAAGGCGCTCGTCCCAATTGCTGACCACCGCCAGCAGGAGCCCGGACTCCCTCAGCTTCTCGAGGGCCGGAACCACGTCCTCATAAACCGTCCACGAGCTGCTGCGGGAGAAGCGCTGGTAGAGCTCGGCGCTGGCGAAGCGGGTAGGAGGCGGCTCGAGCTCCAGGTGTTCACAGAGCCTCTCGAGATAGCGATGCCAAAAACCGCGGGTCCCTCCCTCGTGGGAGGTGAAGCGATCGGGATGCGCGACGTTGGCTCGGCAGGCCAGCTCCTGGTCCACGCGCTCGAGGGCTTCCTCGAGGCCGGCGTCGGACACCTCCGGATAACCGTGGCGCTCGAGCACGCGGCGGTAGTGCTCGGGCGCGCGCGGGCTGTGCAGCAGAGTGCCGGCGGCGCTGAAGGTCACGGCGCGCATCGCGCGGTAAAGCGGCGCGCTATCATCGCGGCGCTCGCTCATGGGGTCTCCCCCACGCCGCTGCCCCGGCGCTCCACAAGAGGACCCAGCCCATCTCCGAAGACCCTCTCCCCTCCTCCGATTCTCCGCGCCCCGAGGAGCGCGCCGACGCGAGGGCGCTCGCCGCCTGCGGCCTGGTCTCGATCTGGCTGATCGCGCTCTTCGTCGGCTGGACTCTCGGCGGCTGGGTGCATGGCGTTTTGGCGGCGGCTTTTCTCGTTTTTCCCTGGAAGCACCTGCCGCGCGAGGAGCGGGCCTCGGAGGCGGCGGGAGTTCAGGAAGAGGTCGTGGGGCCAGAGGCGTCCGCGTCTTCCGAGGAGGACTCCTCCGGCGGCGCGGGCGAGTAGAGCCGCCGCAGGTTGAGCAGGGTTTGGCGGCTCAAATACGAGAGGGCGCCAATCGCCAGTCCGGCGGGCGCCGCGAGCTGCCAGGGATACTCCAGGCGGGCCAAAAAGAGGCCGTAGGCCACGAGAGCCAGAGCGAAGTCGAGCGCCAGCCCTCGGCGCGGCCCGAAACGCGAACGACCGCCTCGGGAAAGAGGCGGTCGTTCAGTGCTCATCGGACGAGTCTCCGTCCATCGCGCCGGTCAGCCGTCGCCGCTGAAGCCCGCGCCGCCGCCGAGCGTACCCGGCCCGGTATCGATGGAGCCGATGCCTTCGCCTTCGGTCGGTACGTCGACGAACTGCTCGAGCGAGAAGCCGCCTGAGCCGTCGGCCGGCGCGTCGTAATAGGAGTCCTGCTCGAAGTAGGGTCGGTCGCTCTCGCCTCCGGCGGTCACGTCTTCACCCTCGGCGCTCTCGTCGATCAGGTCGTTGGGCGACCAGCCGACGAAGAGGGTCGTGGTGTCGAGCTGGTAACCGAAGCCGGTGGATTCGGCCTGGGAGACCACGTCCACGATGTCGTCCTTGGGCACCGCGATCCAGTTGCCCATGTCGGTCCGGATCATCGCCAGGCTGTCGTCCCACTCGGCCACCACCGGGCGGTAGCGGGTTTCGAAGCTCGTGCCGTTGGCGAGGGTGACCGTAAAAACGGCCGCGCTGGACGTCGAGGCGATCAGCAGGCAGACGATCGCGATCAGGCCGGCGCGCACGCTCGGGAGCGCGATCGATGCGGCCGTGGGGCCCTGCGCGGATCGTAAGACGCTGCGGTCCTTCGGGGTTCGAATAGACATCTGTCGATTCCTCCGGTGATTTCGGCCCTCAACAATACATCAGACGCCCTCTATCTCGCAAGGACGATTCGGGCGCAAGTCATTGTTTCTCAGGGCTTTCGGCGCGGACCGGCGCGGCTCAGCGCGCCGCCGGTGCTAAGTTCATCCGACGCTGGCGGCTGGCCGAAACCTCCAGGCTCGCTCCGATCGCCCCCACGAACCCCCGGATTCCATGACGACGACGCCTTTTGCCATCAACGGTTTCGGCCGCATCGGACGCGCTTTGGCGCGCGTCGCCCAGGAGCGGTCCAGCCTCGAGCTGGTCGCCATCAACGATCTCGCCGAGCCGGCGCTGCTCGCCCATCTGCTGGAGCGCGACTCCGTACACGGCCGGTTCCCCGGCCGCGTGGAGGTCGAAAGGGACGCGATCCTCCTGGAAGGCCGCCGGGTCGAGGTTTTCAGGGAGCCCGAGCCGCAGAAAATCCCCTGGCAGACCACCGAGGCGCGCGCGGTGGTGGAGGCCACCGGCGCCTTGAGGGCCGACCGCGCGACGGCGGCGGCTGGCCACCTGCGCCTTGAGGGCGGGCCGCGCAGGGTTCTGGTCTCGGCCATCGCGCCGGACGCGGACCTCATGCTGTGCCCCGGGATCCGGGGCCCCCACGAGGAGCGGCTGCACGCGCCGGACGTCCGGGTGATCAGTCACGCCTCCTGCACGAGTCACTGCCTCGCTCTCCTGATCGACGTTCTCGATCGAGCCTTCGGCGTCGAGCGCGCCATGATGAACGAGATTCACAGCTATACCGGCAATCAGAGCCTGGTCGACGGCGTCAATCCCGACGCGCGGCGGGCGCGGGCCGCGGCGATCAACATCGTGCCGACCTTCACCGCCGCGCCGCAGGCCGTCGAGCGCGTGATGCCTCACCTCGCCGGTCGCCTGAGCGGCATGGCGGTCCGCGTTCCGACCCCCAACGTCGCGCTTCTCGAGCTCTACGCCACCCTCGGCCAGAACGTTGACCGGGAGCGCGTTCTCGAGAGCTTCCGGGCGGCCGAAGAGGATCGCCTGGCGGGTCTTCTGGGCGTCAGCGACCAGCCCCTCGTGTCGAGTGATTATCTCAGCGACCCGCGTTCCGCCGTGGTCGACTCAGAGTGGGTGCAGGCGAGCGACGGGCAGTGCCGCGTTCTCGCCTGGTACGACAACGAATGGGGCTACACTCACCGCCTCGCCGACCTCCTCGAGCGACTCGACGCCCCCGCTCCCGCCCAAAGGAACAGCTCCCGATGACGACGCAGATGCTCACCCTGGACGACCTCCGGCCCTCTCAGCTCGAGAACCAGCGGGTTCTCGTGCGGGTCGACTTCAACCTTCCGCTCGCGGACGGCGAGGTGGCCGACAACACCCGCATGGTGGCCACCCTGCCCACCGTGCAGGAGCTGATCGCCGCCCGCGCCCGGGTGATCCTGGTCTCCCACTGCGGCAGACCGCGCGGAGAGCGCGACCCGCGCTACACCCTGAGAGCCGTGCTGTCGGAGCTTGAGAGGCTGCTCGGAGCGCCGGTCGACTTCGCTGACGACTGCGTGGGCCCAATCGCCCAAGAGGCCGCCGCGCGGCTGCGCCCGGGCGGCGTGCTGCTGCTCGAGAATCTGCGCTTTCACGGCGGCGAGAAAAAGAACGATCCCGCCTTCGCTGACGCCCTCGCCTCTCTGGCCGACGTCTTCGTGGGCGACGCCTTCGGCGCCGCCCATCGCGCCCACGCTTCCGTGGTGGGCGTGGCCGAACGCCTGCCGGTGCGAGCCGCGGGCCGACTGATGGTGCGCGAGGTCGAGACCCTCGGGGGCCTGCTCGGCGAGCCCGAGCGGCCGTTCGTCGGCGTTCTCGGTGGCGCCAAGATCAGCGGCAAAATCGAAACCCTGGAAAATCTGCTGCCGCGCCTGGACGCGCTGATTCTGGGCGGCGGCATGGCCAACACCTTTCTCGCCGCCCGCGGCTACGACCTGGCGCGCTCCCTGGTGGAGGCGGACCGCGTCGAGCTGGCAGGCGAGCTGCTGCGCCGCGCCGAGCAGCACGGAACCCGCGTTCTTCTGCCCACCGATCTGGTGGTCACCGACGACCTGAACGCCCCGGGCCGCACGGAGAACGTGACGCCCGACGCCGTGCCCGAGGGCCTGATGGCGGTCGACATCGGCACCGAGAGCCGCAGCGCCTTCGCCGAAGCCTGCCGCGGCGCCGGCACGCTCTTCTGGAACGGTCCCCTGGGGGTCTTCGAAAAGCCGGCTTTTAGCGAAGGCACCTACTTTCTGGCCCGGGCCCTCGCCGACTGCCCGGGCTTTGCGGTGATCGGCGGCGGCGAGACGGCCGCCGCGGTCAAAAACGCCGGCATCGCCGAAAAGCTCGGCCACGTTTCTACCGGCGGCGGCGCCTCGCTCGAGCTGCTGGCCGGCAAATCCCTGCCCGGCGTCGAGGCGCTCGGCCGAGAAGGGAATCCGTCATGAGCCGCCGCCCCGTGCTCGCTGCGAATTGGAAGATGAATATGCTCCGCGAGGAGGCCGCGAGCTTCTGCGCGGCCCTCGCCTCGAGCGGCAGCCTCGCGGGCGGCGCGACGGTCGCGATCTTTCCCTCCGCCGTGCTCCTCGACTGCGTGCGGGAGGGACTGGCGGGAACGGACGCCCAGCTCGGTGGTCAGGACGTTCATCCCGAGACGGCGGGGGCCCATACGGGCGATCATTCCGCGGCCCAGCTGCGGGACGCCGGCTGCACCTGGGCCCTCTGCGGCCACAGCGAAAGGCGACAGAACCACGGCGAAGACGATCGCCTGGTGGCGAGGAAGGCGGCCGCTGCGCAGCGGGCTGGACTGCGGCCGATGGTGTGCCTCGGCGAGACCCGCGGGGAACGCTCGGACGGCGCCACCCTCGACGTTCTAGAGCGCCAGCTGGCGGCCGCGCTCGAGGTCGGACTCGAGAAATTCGCCCTGGCCTATGAGCCCGTGTGGGCGATCGGCACGGGCGAGACGGCGACCCCGGAGATCGCCCAGGAGGCGCACGCTCACCTCCGCTCGGTGCTCGGCCGGAAGCTCGGAAAAGATCGCGCGGAGAAGATCCCCATCCTCTATGGCGGGTCTGCCAAGCCCGAGAACGTAGAGGAACTCTATGACCAGCCGGATATCGACGGCTTTTTGATCGGCGGCGCGAGCCTTGACCCGAACAAGTTCTCGGCTATGATTACAAGCTGCTCCGAAGCCGCCCGCGGCCGCTGATTCCCCATCCGCGAGCAGGCCGGCCCTCACCCCGGGGCAGCTCGCTCCCGAAAAGCCCGCCGGCCAGCCCCTACGCCAGCCTCAACCTCGCGGCGGCTGCCTGGCCCCTTCCCCTCCCGGGCACCCGGGGCTCAGTTCCAGCTCATCCCCGCAGCCCTTCCGATCCCGCCGCAGCCTGCCAGCTAGCCTTAGGAGAATCCGCATCATGATGTTCTTGCTCTACACCCTCCACGTGCTGATCTGCCTCTTTCTGATCGCCGTGGTTCTCCTGCAGCAGGGTAAAGGCGCCGATCTTTCCGTTTTTGGCGGCGGCGGAACTCAGACCGCCTTCGGCGCCCGCGGCGCCGCCACCGTGCTGCATAAGCTCACCGTCGGCTCCTTCATCGGCTTCATCATGACGACCCTCGCCATCGGCGTCGTCCAAAAGCAGGAGGCGACCGGCGTCATCCAGGGCCTTCCCGAGCAGCAGGAGGCCAGCGCCCCGGCAACCGCCCCGAGCGCGGCGGATGAGGAAGCCGAGGGCGCGCTGCCCACCGAGGAAGAGGCCGAGGGCGCGCTGCCCACCGGAGAGGCCGAAACCGCTGGAGAGGCCGCGTCCGACGAGGCGACCGCGGCAGACGCCGCCCCTGGCTCCGGAACCGCCGAGGATTCCGCCGCCGGGGACGACGAGACGGCGGCGGAGGGCGATGCTCAGCAGCAGCCCGGCACGGGCGGAAGCTGAGAGAAAAGTATTCCCGTTCAGGACAGCCTGTAATATGCTCCCGCCTCGCCGCTCGCCGAGCGGCGCTCAAGCAACGCTTTCGAGCGACATGCTCCCAGCCGAAGTGGCGGAATTGGTAGACGCGCACGGTTGAGGGCCGTGTGGGGTTAAACCCGTGCCGGTTCGAGTCC
>JBCCLG010000124.1:0-10005 GCA_039027015.1 Acidobacteriota bacterium
CGATCAGGTTCTGGCCGCCGTCGCCGCGGGAGAGCGAAAGGTAGGCCGCCTCGCCGTACTGGCCTCGGGAGACCAGGGTCAGCAAGAAGGTGTCCTCGTCATCGGGGTGGGCGGCCACCATCAGCATCCGCCGATGCTCGGAGAGCCTGGCGAGGGCGTCGTCCACGGCCGGCAGACCCCCGGACGAGGCCGAGGTGAGAGGCTCGTGGGCGCGCAGCGCGGGAGGCGACACCAGGAGTGTCGAGAGCAGAAGGAGCGCGGCAAGAGGGGCTTTGAGCATGGCTTTGATTCTAAGACGACGTGCTAATCTGCAGGCCACCTGCGGACTCGAAATGGACGGCTTTTACGCATGAATCTTCCCCGCGACTGGCACTACGCCGGTGCTGACGAACACGGTTTCATCCTCTACGACACCCTGCGCCGTGAGGCCGCCGCGCGCAGCGAGGAGCAGTTCCTGGCCGACTTTCCGGTGCCCGGGGTGATGGTGATCTACCGCGGTCTCGATCAGGCCGAAAGCGAAGGCATGGATCCCAGCCAGTCCGGCGTCCAGCTGCTGACCGTCTCGGTGCGCAGCGCCTCGGTGATGCGCTATCTGAGCCGGGTCGCCTTCGTGTGCAAAAGGCCCGGAAATCCCTATGCGCATCTGATCTCCATCGGTCGATCGACCAGCAACGACATCACCGTGGCCGTCGATTCGGTCTCAAAAGTCCACGGCTATTTCGTGATCGAGGAAGGCGAGGTCCTCTTCACCGACCATGAGTCCACCAACGGCAGCCGGCTGAACGGTCACCGGCTCGAGCCCAAGACCCGGCACACCGTGCGCGACGGCGACATCGTGCAGCTCGGCCTGGAGGTCATGCTCGAGTTCATGACCCCGGCCACCATGTACCGCCGCGCCAGCAGCTGACGGCTCCTTCGAGGGGCTCGCCGCCGATGACGCCGCCGACGCCGGCCTACTCCCGAGAGCAGGTGCTCGCCCTGGCGCCGGACGCGGCGTCGATCAAAGCCTGCCAAAAACTGCTGAACCCGGCGAAATGGCCCGTTCGAGAGCGCGACCCGGCGTCGGTTTGGGGGGAGTGCAGGGGCAGCGGCAAAGAGCCGTACCGGGTTGAGGTCGACCTCGCCGGGCCGGCCTTCCGGTGCAGCTGCCCCAGCCGAAAATTTCCCTGCAAGCACGCGCTGGCCCTGCTCCTGATGCTGGCCGACGACGCCGGCGGCTTCGCCGCCGCCGATCCGCCACCGCGGGTTCGCGAGTGGCTCGAGTCTCGCGCCGAGCGCGCCGAGAAGCGGGCGACGCGCGGAGAGCGGTCGAGCGCGCGTCAGGCCGATCCCGAGCGGGCAGCTCGGCGGGCGGCCACCCGGCGCGCCGAGATCGAGGCCGGCCTGGTCGACTTCGAGCGCTGGCTGCGGGATCTCGTGCGTCAAGGCCTGGCTTCGGCCCAGGAGCGGCCGCCGAGCTTTTGGACCGAGCCCGCCAGGCGCCTGGTCGACGCCAAGGCCCCGGGCCTGGCCTCGCGAGTGCACCGGATGTCGGCAGTTGCAAAGCGCGGAGCCGAACCCGAAAAGCTGCTCGCCCTCGCCGGGGAGGCTTTCCTGCTGCGCACCGCCTTCGCCCGCTTCGACGCGCTGCCGGCGCCGGTCCAGGGCGACGTGCGCGCCGCCCTGGGCTGGCCGGTCGAGACTCAAGCCGTGCTGGCAGGAGAGTCGGTGCGCGGCCCCATGAGAGTGCTGGGCGTGAGCGTTGAGGAGCGCGAGAGCCTCCGCGAACGGCGTTTCTGGCTGCGCAGCAGCAAAGGCTCCAGAGACGCCCTTCTGCTCGACTTCGCCCACGGCACGAGGCCCTTCGAGAATCTGCTGGTCCCGGGCACCGTGGTCGACCTCGACCTCGCCTACTACCCCTCGGCGGCGCCCCTGCGCGCGGTGATCAAAGAGCGCCACGGCGAAGAAGAGGCGGCGGCGTCGGCCCCGGGAGGGGCCGCCGATTTCGCCGCGGGGCTCGAAGAAATCGCGTCTTATCTGGCGGCCAATCCCTGGCTGGCGCGGCTGCCTCTCGCGCTGGCGGAGGCGCTGCCGCTCTATGAGGAGGGCCGCTTCCAGCTCGAAGACGGCGCCGGCCGCCGTCTGCCCCTCCACCGCTCCTTCCAGCACGGGTGGAGCCTCCTGGCTTTCGGCGGAGGACGGCCTCTCGAGATCTTCGGCGAGTGGCGAGGCGATTCCTTCCTGCCGCTTTCCTGCTGGACCGACGGGGTCTTTCAGTCTCTCTCGGGGCCTCTGGAGATCGCCGCCGCATGAGCCTCGAGGATCTGGCTCGCAGCGTGATGCTCGGCACCGAGCGAGAAGCGCCGCCGCGCGCCGCACGCCGCTGCGCGCCGCTGGAGGACTTCGATCGCCGCGTGGAAAACCTCGAGATAGAGCCCGAGGCGCGGGTGCTGATGCGCGCCGCCGCCCTGTCGCTTTTCGAAACCGCCGGCTACCTGCCTGAGCGACCGGGCCCGCGGCCAGGGGACGCCGCGCGTCCCGAGCCATGCGAAGCGGAGCGCCTGCGGCCGTGTTCCGACGCGGCGGCCTTGCTGCTGTCTCAAATTCTGGCGCTCCGCCGGGACGATCTGCTCACGGTTTGGCTGCGCGCCGCGCGCCGCGCCGGAATACACGCACCCTTCGCCCTGCTGCCGAACCTGCTGCAGCGGGGCGCCAGCTCGAAGGCGATCCGCCCCGATCTCGCCGAAGTCCTCGGCCGCCGCGGCCGCTGGCTCGCTCGGCATCACGCTCCCTGGTCCTATGCCCTCGAGGGAACCGACGCGGATGCCGCCGCCTCGGCGGGTCCGGGACCTTGGCAGGAGGGGACGATCCAGCAGCGCTTGGCCTATCTGGCGGCGCTTCGCGGGCGGTCTCCGGAACGGGCTCTCGAGCTGCTGCGCGCGGCCTTGCCTACCGCGACCGCGGCTCACCGGGCGCGGCTCATGGAGGCCCTCCGGGTCGGTTTGTCCACCCTCGATGAGCCGCTGCTCGAGAAGGGGCTCGAAGACCGCAGCAAGCAGGTGCGCGAGAGGGCGGCGGAGCTGCTGTCGGCGCTTCCGGACTCCAGCCGCGCGGCTCGCATGCGCAACCGCTGCCGCTGCCTGATCGCCCGCCGCGGGATTTCGCCATCCAGGAGCGCCCTCGAGATCGAGGCGCCCGAAGCGTTCGGCGCCGAGAGCCAGCGCGACGGTCTGCGCGAGCTGCCCGCGGGCACGCGGTCGAGATCCAAAGGACGTCTCGGGCCATCCGGCTGGCGCCTTCGCGAGCTGGTGGGCGCAACCCCGATGGCTTTTTGGCGCGAGGACCTCGGCCTCGAGCCCGCCGAGATTCTCGCCGCGCTGCCCCGCAACCACCCTAGGCGGCAGGCGACCCTCGAAGGGCTCACCGTTGCGGCTCTGGCGCAGAAAGACGCCGCGCTGGCCCAGGCCCTGCTCGAGGACGCCGCCTCCGAGATCGACTCCGTCGGCTATCTCATCGCCATGCTGAGTCCCCAAAACGCCGACGTCTACCTGCGCGGCGCCCTCAAGGCCGCGCCCGACGACGCCCTCGACCACCAGATGGCCCTCGCGGCCTGTCACCAGAGCCTCGAGTGGAGCGAGGAGCTGTCGCGAATCGTGCTCGGGAGGCTGCGCAGCCGGGTGGCCCGCGAGCTGCGTCGGCCCTCGTCCGGCTCCGAGCGCAGAGACCTGCGCGACTTCTTCCGCGAGCTGGGCCTTCGCCTTCACCTCGGGCTGGCGCCTGCGGCCGTGGAGGAAGGCTGGGCCGTCAGCCACGAGAGGTGGTCCAACGTCGAGAAGGGCTTCGCCGACTTCGTTCTAACGCTGAACCTGCGCACCCGCATTTCCGAGGAGCTTGCCCCGTGAGTGAGACCCTGCGTCAGCACGCCGAAGAGCAATTTACCGAGGAGCTCGCCGAGCTGGCCCGGCACGATGAGCACCCCAAGCCAACGGGCTGGCAACTCTCGCCCTGGGCGGTGGTGCACTATCTCTGCGGCGGCCCCGTGGCCAGCGGCTTTGAGGTCAGCGCCAAATACATCGGTAATCGGCGACTGATCGAGATCGCCGTCGCCACCCTGGCCACCGATCGTGCGCTGCTTCTCTACGGCGTGCCCGGCACCGCCAAATCCTGGGTGTCCGAGCATCTGGCGGCAGCGATCAGCGGCGATTCCACCCTGCTCGTCCAGGGCACCGCGGGCACCAGCGAGGAACAGATCCGCTACGGCTGGAACTATGCCCTGCTGCTCTCCCAGGGACCGTCGGCCGAGGCGCTGGTCGCCAGCCCCCTGATGAACGCCATGCGCGACGGCAAAATCGCTCGCCTCGAGGAGCTGACGCGCATTCCCGCCGACGTGCAGGACACGCTGATCACCATCCTTTCCGAGAAGGTCCTGCCGATTCCCGAGCTGGGCTCTGAGCAGCAGGCGAATCGCGGCTTCAACCTGATCGCCACCGCAAACAATCGCGATCGGGGCGTCAACGAGCTCTCGAGCGCGCTCAAGCGGCGATTCAACACGGTCGTGCTGCCGCTGCCGGCGAGCGCCGAGGAGGAGGTGGCGATCGTGGAGAAACGGGTGCGCGAGATCTTCCGCGCCCTCGAGCTTCCCGCCGAGCCGCCGGCCCACGAGGAGATTCGACGGCTGGTCATCGTCTTCCGCGAGCTGCGCGAGGGCCAAACGGAAGACGGGCGAACCCAGCTCAAGTCGCCTACCGGCACCCTCAGCACCGCCGAGGCGATCTCGGTGGTCAACAGCGGACTCGCCCTCGCCGGTCACTTCGGCGACGGTCGGCTGCGCGCCCTGGACATGGCCAGCGGCCTGGTGGGCGCCATCGTCAAGGATCCGGTGCAGGATCGCCTGGTGCTCGAGGAATACCTCGAGACTGTGGTCAAAGAGCGCTCCGAGTGGAAGGATCTCTACCGCGCCTTCCGCGAGGTCGAGGAAGGCTGAGGCTCGCCGATGGCACCGCGGGTGAGCGTCTTTGGCATCCGGCACCACGGGCCGGGCTCGGCGCGCAGTTTGCTGCAGGCGCTGGAGGCCCTCGAGCCGGACTGCCTGCTCGTCGAGGGCCCTCCCGACGCCGACGCCGTGCTGCCCTGGTGTGCGGAGGCCGCCGGCGGCGGCGGAATGGAGCCGCCGGTGGCGATCCTGGTGTACCGCCCTCAGTCTCCGCAGCACGCGTCTTTCTTCCCTTTCGCCGAGTTCTCGCCCGAATGGCAGGCGATCCGCTTGGCGCAGCGCCGCGAGGTGCCGGTGCGCTTCATCGATCTGCCCCAGGCCCAACAGATGGCTCTCGCTGAAGCCGAGTCGACGACGGGGGTACCGGACGAGCCCTGCGATAGGGACGAGCGGCCGGCCGAAGATCCCCTCGGCTGGCTGGGGCGAGCCGCCGGGTACGGCGACGGCGAGGATTGGTGGGAGAGCCTTGTGGAGCAGAGGAGGGGCGGCGGCGGCGATCTCTTCGCCGCCGTGCGGGAGGTCATGGGCCTGCTGCGCGAGAGGTTCCCGCGCTCTCAAGGCCCCGAGGCCCTGCGCGAGGCGCGCCGGGAGGCCTTCATGCGGCGCTCGATCCGCCGGGCGCAGAAAGACGGCTTCGAGAGGATCGCGGTGGTCTGCGGCGCCTGGCACGCGCCGGCGCTCGCCGCCAGGGTCAAGGTCAAAGACGACGACCTCCTCCTCAAAGGTCTGCCCCGGGTGAAGGTGGAGGCCACCTGGGTCGCCTGGACCGCGGGCCGCCTGGCCAGCCGCAGCGGCTATGGCGCGGGCGTCGAGTCGCCGGGCTGGTATGAGCATCTCTGGCGCGTCCAGGGAAGCGGCGCGGCGGGCAGGCAGATCACCAGCCGCTGGCTGACCCGGGTCGCTCGCCTGCTGCGCGAGCGGGATCTCGACTGCTCGAGCGCCCACGTGATCGAGGCGGTGCGCCTGGCCGAGAGCCTCGCCGCCCTGCGGCAGCGGCCGACGCCGGGCCTCGTGGAGCTCAACGAGGCGTCTTTGGCGGTGATGTGCCTCGGCGAGGAAGCTCCTCTGCGCCTGATTCAGGATCGCCTCACCGTCGGCGACCGCCTCGGCCGCGTGCCCGAGGGGGTGCCCACGGTGCCCCTCCAGCGCGACCTTGAGGCGCAGCAGCGCCGGCTTCGCCTCAAGGCCTCGGCGAGCGAAAAGATCCTCGAGCTCGACCTGCGCAAAGAGAGCGGCCTCGAGCGCAGCCGCCTTCTCCATCGCCTGCGGGCTCTCGGGATTCCGTGGGGCGAGAGGCTCGAGTCCGCCGCCGGCCGGGGAACCTTTCGCGAGGTCTGGAAGGTGTGCTGGAGGCCCGAGCTGTCGGTCTCCGTGATCGAAGCGGCCCGATGGGGCACCACCGTGCTCGGAGCGGCCACCGGCCGGGTGCTCGACCGGGCAGCCGAGGCCGACCTGCCGCTTCTCTCATCCCTGGTCGACCGCATCCTCCTGGCCGATCTCGAGGCGGCTGTGGACCCGGTCATGCGCCGCCTGGAGCACGAGGCCACGCGCTCGAGCGACGCGTCCCAGCTGATCGACGCCGCGGTGCCGCTGATCGGCGTGCTGCGCTACGGCAGCGTGCGCAAGATCGATGGCTCCATGATCGAGCGCGTGGTCGTCGGTCTGATGGCCCGCCTGTGCGCGGGCCTCGCCGCCGCCTGCGCCTCGCTCGATGAGGCGGCGGCAGCCTCCATGATCGAGAGGATCGAGCGCCTCGACCGCGCCCTGGGCCTGCTGCGCCGTCAGGAGCTGGAGGAGTCCTGGCGCGGGACCCTCGGCGAGATCATGAACCGCCCGGGCGTTCATCAGCTGCTCGGCGGCCGCTGCTGCCGGCTGCTTCTGGATGCGGGAACGCTCGACGCCGAGGCGGCCGGCCGCCGGATGAGCCTCGCGCTCTCGACCGGCAACGACCCCGCGCGCGCCGCGGCCTGGCTGGAGGGGTTTTTGCGCGGAGGCGGTCTGGTCCTTCTGCATGACGACGCCCTGTGGCGGGTTCTCGACGAGTGGCTCACGGGCCTTGGCGACGAGGCTTTTCTTCTCGTGCTGCCGCTGGTGCGCCGCACCTTCGCGACCTTCGAGGAGGGGCAGCGTCGCCAGATGGGCCGGCGAGTGCGCGCCGGGATGGGCGCGGTCCCCTCGCGCGAAGGGCCCGAGGCGCGGGTTGACGAGCGGCGCGGCGCGCGGGTCCTGCCCGTGGTGCGCCAGCTCTTCGGGCTCGAGGAGCAGGCGCCGTGACCGCGCGTCCGGATCGCCCGCAGGGCTCGGGCTCCCCCGGAGACGGGGAGGGCAACGCCGAGCGTCTGCGGCGCTGGCGTCTCGTTCTGGGCAGCGCCGGCGAGGAGGCCGAGAGGCGAGGCGGCGCCGAAGGTCTCCTCAACGCCCGCGACGCCGAGATCGACGCCGCCCTCGCCGCCCTCTACTCACCCGACGAGGAGGGCGGGCTCACCGGCCGGCGCTCCGCCGGGTCGGGCGCCTCGGCGCCGCGCGTGGCGCGCTGGTTGGGCGATATCCGCCAGTACTTCCCCGCGTCCATCGTGCGCGTCATGCAGCGAGACGCCCTCGACCGTCTAGATCTGCGGCAGATGCTGCTGGAGCCCGAGATGCTCGAGGCCGTGGAGGCGGACGTCCATCTAGTGGCCAGCCTGATCTCCCTCTCGAGCGTGATTCCGGAGTCGACCCGAGCATCCGCCCGGGCGGTGGTTCGCAAGGTGGTCGACGCGCTCATGAAGAAGCTCGAAGAGCCGATGCGCAGCGCCGTGGCGGGCGCCCTCGACCGCTCGACGCGCAGCCGGCGGCGGCCGCGTCTCGCCGAAATCGACTGGAACCGCACCCTGAGGGCCAATCTGCGTCACTACCAGCCGGAGCTCGGCACCGTGATTCCCGAGCAGCTCATCGGCTACGGGCGCAAATCGAGGCGCAGCGAGCGCGACATCATCCTGGCGATCGACCAAAGCGGATCGATGGCCCCGTCGGTGGTGTATTCGAGTCTCTTCGGCGCCGTGCTGGCCTCCCTGCCGACGGTGACCACGCACCTCGTGGCCTTCGACACCGAGGTGGTCGATCTCACCGCCCGGCTCGAGGACCCGGTGGACGTTCTTTTCGGCGTTCAGCTCGGCGGCGGCACCTTTATCCATCAAGCCGTGGGGTATTGCGAAGGCCTGGTTCGGCGGCCGGCGGACACCCTGATGGTCCTGATCTCCGATCTCTACGAGGGCGGCGTCGAGGCGGAGCTTCTGCAGCGCACCGCCGGCCTGCTGGAATCGGGAGTGCAGGTGATCATTCTGCTGGCCCTCTCGGATGAAGGCGCCCCGGCCTACGACCGCGACCTGGCCGCCAGGCTGTCCGCCCTGGGGGCCCCGTCCTTCGCCTGCAGTCCGGACCTCTTCCCCGACATGATGGCGGCGGCGATCCGGCGTCGCGACCTCTTCCAGTGGGCCGCCGAGCGCGGCATCGTGACCTCCCGAAGCGCCGAGTAGTCCGTCTTGAAGCGGCTTTCGAGGCCGTTTTCGAGCGGCGCCCGTTTTCAGGCGGCGCCCGGCCTTTCCACTCGGTAGGGTCTCGCGACGCCCTTCGGTCCTTCCCAGCCCAACTCTCGTGGAGAACCCCCATGCCTGATCTCGGAGCCGCTTTTCGCCAAATGCACGCCGCCGCCGGCCCGCCCTTCATTCTCGCCAACGCCTGGGACGCGGGCTCGGCCCGCATGCTCGAGTCCCTGGGCGCCCGCGCCGTCGCCACCTCCTCCGCGGCCCACGCCTTCACCCTCGGCCGCGTCGACGGCGCGGTCACCCGGGACGAGGCCCTCGCCCACGCCCAGCAGATCGTCGCCGCGGTCCGGGTGCCGGTGCAGGGAGACTTCGAGAACGGCTGGGGCGAGAGCCCCGAAGAGTGCGCGACGGCCGTGCGGCTGAGCGCCGAAATCGGCCTTGCCGGCATCTGCCTGGAGGACATCGCGCTGCCTTCCTCGGAGGCCTACGGCTTCGAGCTGGCCGTTGAGCGCATGCGCGCCGCCGCCGCCGCGGCGCGGGCCCTGCCGCGGGATTTCGTGCTGACCGCCCGCGCTGACGGCGTGCTGCGCGGCTGCTACTCCCTGGACGAGGCGCTCAGGCGCCTCAAGGCCTTTGAGGAGGTCGGGGCAGACTGCCTCTACGCGCCGTTTCTCGACTCCATGGACGATCTGCGCCGCGTCTGCGCCGAGACCCGGGCGCCGGTCAACGCTCTGGTGGCTGGTCATGCGGAGCACAGCCTGGCGGACTTCGCCGCCTGCGGAGCGGCTCGGCTGTCACTTGGCGTCGCTCTCTCTCGCCTCACCCAGCGCGTGATCCACGACGCCGCGCGGGAGATGTT
The DNA here is from genome assembly GCA_039027015.1 of Acidobacteriota bacterium. Taxonomy (GTDB): domain Bacteria; phylum Acidobacteriota; class Thermoanaerobaculia; order Multivoradales; family J023; genus JAUIJL01. The sequence goes on from JBCCLG010000124.1 coordinate 9,356, forward strand.
CGAGGCCGGCAGCTTCACCAGCCTAGGCGGCGGTTTGCCGACAGCGACGGTGGATTATCTGGTGCGCAGACCTGCGCCCGGCTGATCCGCCCCGCGGGGCCGGCCGGCCTTTCCTCTTGACATCCCACAGGAGCGGACTTATACTCCCTTTCTCTTGGCATCCAACAGGAGAGAAGCTCAACCACCAACCCACGGGAGCCAACGAGCCGGACGAGAGGACCGCGCACGATGACAGAACAACGCTCGCCCATACTTCAGGGCACCCTCGATCTGATGGTGCTCAAAACCCTGGAGCAGATGGGCCCGCTTCACGGATACGGCATCGCCAAACGTCTCGAGCAGGTGGCGGAAGGCTCCCTGGTGGTCAATCAAGGCACGATCTATCTCTGTTTGGTGCGCCTGGTGCAGAAGAAGTGGATCGCCTCCAAATGGGGGCGCTCTGAGAACGGTCGCAAGGCTAAGTTCTATACGGTGACCCCCGCCGGTCTGCGCCGGCTGCAGGAGGAGGTAGAGAATTGGGATCGCATCGCCGGCGTGATCGGCCGGGTGCTCCAGGCCGAGCCCGGGAGCTGAGCGATGGTGCGCGATTCATGGAACGTTCTGGTCTCCCGAGTGCGCGGGTTCCTGAGGCGCGAGGCGATGGACCGCGA
>JBCCLG010000125.1:0-9970 GCA_039027015.1 Acidobacteriota bacterium
GATCGCCACCCGCGAGTTCGGGTTCCTGGCGGTCGACAGCGCCCTCCTGCGCGAGCTTCTCGGCAGGCCCAGGGTCCACCCCGAGAAGATGATGACCAGCGATCAGGTCGGCGTTGCCACGGCGATGTACTACACCCCGGTGGGCGGCGACATCATGTTCGTGGAGGCCACCGGCATGCCGGGTAAAGGCAACCTGGTGCTCACCGGCCAGCTCGGCGACGTCATGAAGGAGTCCGCCCAGGCCGCCTGGTCCTACGCCAAGACCCACGCGGCGGGCCTGCACATCAAGGAAAGCGACTTTGATCAGGACGTGCACGTGCACGTGCCGGCCGGCGCCATCCCCAAAGATGGCCCGTCTGCCGGCGTCACCATGGCCACCGCCCTGGTGTCGGCCCTCTCGGGACGGCCCGTGCGCCACGACATCGCGATGACCGGCGAGATCACCCTCAACGGCCGGGTGCTGCCCATCGGCGGCGTCAAGGAGAAGATTCTTGGCGGCGTGCGCGCCGGAATCCGCACCTTCGTGCTGCCCAAAGCCAACGAGCAGGACCTCGAGGACATCCCGCAGGACGTGCGCGAGCAGATCGAGGTGATCGCGGTCTCGGAGCTGGGGGAAGTCTTCGCCCTCGCCCTGCGCGACGCGTCCTTTCGCGACGGCCGACTGCTCTTCCCGGACCTGCGGCCGGAGGACGTGAAGCCGCTCTCGAACATCCCCCACTGAACCCGGGCGACCCTCGCCCGCCCTGGGGCTCAAAGATCCCGGCGGTGGGCCCACGATTGTCGCCGCTTCACAGGCCGCCTCGCTCGTCGCGAGGCGGCCTTTGCACAAATCATTGTGCAAACCGCTCGCGGCCGCGCGGCTCGGCCCTCGATCAGCACTTTCCAACCCTCTTTCCACAGGGTCTTGCGCCGATCTGAGGAAAACGGCAAATCACTGGCCCAAACTCTCGATCGAGGGTCTTCCGGCAGGCACGACCGATAAAAAAAGGGGCCGTTCCCCTGGAGCTCGGGCCCTCCGATCGGGGGAAGCGGCCTACGGGAAGACTGTTCGGGTAGGGAGTTTGACCTCCCTGCGAAGAGTTTACCGCAAAACGGCCGCCCTGGCTATAAGTGTTGCGATTTCTCTGACTAAACCGCGCGAGAAGCCAAGACTTCGAGCATACGATCCGGCCGATCCGTAAAAATCGCGGCCACACCGAGGTCCCTCAGCTCGCGCATCCGGTCGGCGTCGTTCACGGTGTAGACCGCCACCGGCAGACCGCCCGACGCCGCATTCTCGAGCATCGCCTGATCGAGATTCCGAGCGCTGACGTTGAAGCAGGCGGCCGCTGACTCCAGGGCTGCGCCGGTCGGCGTTTTGCCGCCATAGAACTCGGGGCTGAACAGCACCGCACGGGCAATCTCGGGCGCTGCAGCGCGCGAGTGCGCCAGGGCCGCGGGGTGAAAAGAAGAGATCAGCGTCTGGTCCTCGAGGCCCCGCTCCCGCACCAGCTCCGCAATCCGCCGCGCGATGCCTCCGCCCTCCCCGGGCGCCGCGGGGTTTGCCCCGGGGGCCACCGCCTCGCCCTTGATCTCCACGTTCAGCAGGGTCTTGCCGGCGACCAGGTCCAGCACCTCGGCGAGCAGCGGAATACGCTCGCCCGCGAACTCCGGCGCAAACCAGGAGCCGGCGTCGAGCGAGCGCAGGGCTTCAAGAGGCGTCTCGAGCGCCGGGCCCGAGCCGCTGGTGGTGCGGTCCAGGGTCTCGTCGTGGAGCACGATCACGTGCCCGTCGACGCTCGAGGTGACGTCGATCTCCACCATATCGACGCCGAGGTCGAGGGCCCGGCTGACGGCAGCCAGCGTATTTTCTGGCGCGACGCCCGAGAATCCGCGATGGGCGATGACCCGCGGACGATCGGCGGCCCAGAAGGCCTGCAGATTTGGCGGCCTGTCGGCGAAGTCTCTCTCCATGATCTGGCTCCCCATCCCGCGTCGCGGGCTTACCGAGCATAGTAGCGCGGAGCCCCGCCGCGAATTCGACGGTCAGTCGCCTCGTAAAGAGCGTCATGGAAGCCATCAAACCCGCGAGAGCACCGTTCAGACGCCGGAGATCCGGCAAGATCCTCGGCGGCGTGTGCAGCGCCGCCGCCCATCGCTACGGCTGGCCCGTCGGCCGCGTGCGGGTGGTGTGGTTTTTGTGCGCCGCGGTGCCGGTTTTGCCCGGGCTGCCCGCCTATCTGCTGCTTTGGCTCCTCACCCCCCTCGAGTAGCGGCCGACGGAAAAGACTCGGCGCGAGCGGCGGCGGCTGGCTTAGACTCCGGCCATGGCCAACCCAAGCTGCTTCACTCACCTCGAGTGCTCGTCCACCGGCGCTCGACGCGACGCCGACGCGCTGCAGTCCGTCGATCCGGAGAGCGGGCGACCGCTGCTCGCCCGCTACGATCTCGACAGGGCTCGGCAAACCCTCTCCCTCGAGTCCTTAGCCGGCCGCTGCGGCTGCCTGTGGCGCTATGAGGAGGTGCTGCCGCTGCGCGATCCCGCGCATCGAATCACCCTCGGCGAAGGCTGGACGCCCCTTTTGGGCGCCCCGCGCCTAGGCGCCGAGGTGGGCCTCGAGCGCCTCTACGTCAAGGACGAAGGCGGCAACCCCACCGGGTCTTTCAAGGCCCGGGGCATGACCCTCGCGGTCTCGAAGGCGGTGGAGCTGGGCGCTGGCGATCTGGCGGTGCCCACGGCGGGCAACGCAGGCGCCGCCCTCTCGGCCTATGCCGCGCGCGCTGGCAGGAAGGCGCACATCGCCATGCCGGTCGACGCGCCCCTCTCCATCAAAAGCGAGGTGTGCGCCTTGGGCGCTACCCTGGTGCTGGTCGAGGGCCTCATTCACGACGCCGGCAAGGTCATCGCCGAGGGATGCCGCGAGCACGGCTGGTTCAACGTGGCGACCCTCAAGGAGCCTTACCGCCTGGAGGGTAAGAAGACCATGGGCTATGAGCTGTGGGAGCAGTTCGGCGGCGAGCTGCCCGACGCGGTGCTCTACCCCACCGGCGGCGGCACCGGCCTGATCGGCATGTGGAAGGCCTGGGACGAACTCGAGGCCATGGGCCTGATCGACTCCAGGCGGCCGCGTCTGATCGCCGTGCAGTCCGAAGGCTGCTCGCCCGTGGTCGACGCCTTCGAGGCCGGCGCCTCGACCTGTCGGCCGTTCGAAAACGCCGCGACCCTGGCACCGGGCATCCGGGTGCCGCACGTCTTCGCAGACGACCTGATTCTTCGCGCCATCGCCGAAACCGGCGGCTGCGCCGTTTCGGTGAGCGATGAGGAGATCGTCGAGGCGATGCGCACCGTGGCCAGGCTCGAGGGGATCGACGCCGGCCCTGAGGGCGCCTCGACCTTCGCCGGCCTCCGCCGTCTGGTGGAAAGCGGCGGCGTCGAGCCCGCGGAGCGCGTCGTGCTCTTCAACTGCGGCAGCGGCCTCAAGCACCCCGAGCTTCGGCCGGATCCATGAGGGGACGAAAGCCCCGGGCGGGAGCCCCGCACGCTCGCTCCAAGGAGACTCAAGTGCAGCAAAGCCTCGACCCACGACGTTCGCTCTTCAGCCTCGCGGCCGCCTGGGCAGCCGCGCTTGCTCTTGGCCTCGGGATGGCCGCGGCGCCGGCCCTCGCCCAGGAGGCCGAGGGTGAGCGGCTGGTTCAGGAGGAAGGCGCGCCGCCCACGGAGCTGCAGACCGGCTTTGACGACCTGATCGAGGTCTCGGAGGTCTTCGTCGACGTTCTCGCCACCGACCCCGAAGGGCAGGTGGTTCGAGGCCTCGGCATCGACGACTTCATAGCCCTCGAGGATGGCGAACCGGTGCAGCTGACCGGGGTCAGCTATTACTCCACCCAATACGGCGATCGCGGCGCCGAGGCCGGCGAGGTGCCTTCGAGCCGCTACCTGGTCTTTTTTCTGCACGACCAGACCCGCTTTGGCCTGTACGACAACCGCCTCTTCCGCCAGCAGCTGCGCGCCGTCCGAGACGCCCGCCGGTGGGTGCGCGAGGAGAGGCTGCCCTCGGACTGGATGGCCGTGGTGAGCTATAGCTCGAGGCTCCAGGTCTTCCAGGACTTCACGCAGGACGGCGAGCTCTTAGAGGCTGCTCTCCAGCGCGCCGCCGCGGGCAAAAAGCCCGAGGCCTACCGCCCGGACCGGCGGGGCGACGTCGGACGCGGGCGCCAGCTCGAGGTGCTCAGCGAGCTGCCCGCGGGCCAGGATCTCAAGCGCCGAACCGAGAACGTCTACGGCGCCCTCGAGACCGTGGCCGACGCCCTCGGCCCCCTGGTCGGCCGCAAGACCATGATCCTCTACACCATCGGCTTCGGCGTCGAGCGCAACCGCAGCACCGTGCCCGACGAGCGCTACTACCCGCAGCTCGAGACCGCGCTCAACGACCACAACGTGGCGGTCTATCCCGTGGACCTCACCCCCGCGGGCTACAACCCGCGCAACGAGGACTTTCTAACCCGCCTGGCCGAGGATACCGGCGGCTACTACGACCCTAATTTCTTGGGTTTCCTGCGCCCCCTGCGGTCGATTACCGCCGAAAACGTGGGCTATTACCTGCTGACCTATCGCTCGGCGCGGCCGGCGGGAGAGGTCGGCTATCAGCGCTTCGAGGTGCGCGCCAAGGATCCGGAGATCGAGGTCAGGGCGCGCACGGGCTATCGCTACGGGCGCTAGCTCTTCCGGAGCTGCCTACCGGACCGGAGCTCCGGGGATTCAGTCGAGCTCCTGGCGGAGGGCCTCATCGAGGTCGGCGTAGCGGAATTCGTAGCCTCGCTCCTCCAGCACCCGAGGCTGCACGCGGGTAGAGGCGAGCAGGGTCTCTTCGGCCATCTCGCCAAAGCCGATCTTGAGCGCCGCTTTGGGAACCGGGAAAAGGGTGGGGCGCCGCAGCGCCCGACCCAAGGCCGCGGTCAGCTCGGAGTTCCGCACCGGCGTCGGCGCCACGACGTTGATCGGACCCTCGAGATCGGGATTCTCCAGGGCCAGCTGGAGGATCGCCGCCACGTCGTCGAGGTGGATCCACGAGAACCACTGCCGGCCTGAGCCGAGGCGCCCTCCAACGCCCATCTTGAAGGGCGGCAGCATCTTGACCAGGGCGCCGCCCCGGGCGCTCAGGACCACGCCGATGCGCGCGTGAACCACGCGGATGCCGGCGTCGCGGGCGGCCTGCGCGGCCTCTTCCCAGCGGCGCGTCACGTCGGCCAAAAAGCCCTCGCCTCCGGAACTCTCCTCGCTCATCCAGGCGTCCCCGCGGTCGCCGTAGACGCCGATCGCCGAGGCGCACACCAGCACGGGGGGAGGCTCGTCAAGGGCGGCCATGCGCTCGGCGATCAGCCGGGTGCCGAGCACGCGGCTGTCGAGAATCCGCTTCTTCTTGGCGGCGCTCCAGCGCTCCGCCACGTTTTCTCCCGCCAGGTGAATCACGCCCGCGAGCCCCTCGAGGTCGGCCGCATCGAGGGTGCCTCGGGCCGGATCCCACGGGATGGCGCCCGGCGCCCGCGAAGAGCGCCGGACCATGGGCGAGACCCGCCAACCGCTCTCCTGCAGAAGCTGCGTCGTCCGGCGGCCCACCAGACCGGAGGCGCCGCTGATCGCCACTTTTCTTTCCGCTTGTCCTTTTTCCGTCACGGTGCCTCCTGTCGAGCCGCGGGCGTGGATAATACGCCTATGAGTCATACCGGGCGCGTTTACGTCGCCTACACCGGCGGCACGATCGGCATGAGCCGCTCGGCCCGCGGCGGCTACAAACCCGAGCCCGGCTTCCTGCGCGAGCAGATGCGCCGCATGGGAGTTCTGCGCCGCGAGGGCATGCCCAGCTATCACGTCGCCGAGTACGAACCTCTGCTGGATTCGTCCGATATGACCCTGGTGGATTGGCTGGCCATCGCCGAGGACATCGCCGAGCGCTACGACTCCTACGACGGCTTCATCGTGCTCCACGGCACCGACACCATGGCCTACGCCGCGTCGGCGCTTTCCTTCATGCTGGAGAGCCTGGCCAAGCCGGTGGTGTTCACCGGCTCCCAGGTGCCCCTGGTGGAGCTGCGCACCGACGCGAGAGAGAATCTGATCAACAGCCTGATGATCGCGGCGCGCGCCCCGGTGCCCGAAGTCTGCCTTTTTGTGGGCGATCGTCTGCTGCGCGGCAACCGCTCCACCAAGGTCTCCGCCAGCCGATACCTGGCCTTCGACTCCCCGAACTACCCTCTGCTCGCCAAGGTGGGGGTGGAGTTCAGGCTGAGCGAAGAGCGCCTGCTGCCAACCCCGAGCGAGCCGCTTCAGCTGAAGCCGATGGTGGACTCCGAGGACGAGGGCGTGCAGATCGCCGACGTTCGCCTTTTCCCCGGCATGACCGCCTCCGTGCTTGGCCACTTCCTCGAGCGCCCCCTGCGCGGCGCCGTGCTGCATACCTACGGGCTGGGCAACGGGCCGAGCCACCCGGACTTTCTCGCCGAGCTCAAGAAGGCCACCGACCGCGGCCTGGTGCTGGTCAACTGCACCCAATGCCTCGAGGGTACGGTGGACATGACCGGCTACGCCACCGGCCGCGCGCTCGCCGACTCGGGCGTGATCGGCGGCTACGACATGACGCCGGAAGCCGCCCTGACCAAGATGCATTGGCTCTTCGGCCAGGGCCTCAGCAGCGCGGAGGTCAGCGAGCAGATGCAGCGCAGCCTGCGCGGCGAGCTGACTCGCCCCGACGCCTAAGAGATCGAGGGTAGCCTCGCGCTCAGCCCTCTTCGGGCTCGGGGCCTCGTTCGCTCGGGCGGCGGCGCCTCAGAGCCAAGGCCCTCCCGCCGTAAACCGCGCCGTTGATCAGCACCACCAGGGCCGCCAGCAGCCACTGGATCTCGCGCGTCAGGCCTGCGGGGTAGAGAATCGGAATCAGGTAGTGCTCGATGAAGCCGCCGTCATAGCCCGCCCTGCCGGCGCGCAGGCGGAGGACGTTCTCGAGATCGGTCAGCGGGCAGATCCAGCCGAAAACTTCAACCGCGAAGCCCCACGCGGCCGCCGGCAGATGCAGCCAGGCGAGGCGTGGCCAGCGCCACACCAGAAGGCCGCCGAGCACCACGAAGAGCACAAAGGCGGCGTGCAGGGCGACCGTGGCGTCGGCGGCGAGGCGCCAGATCACGGGCGCCTTTCGGGCCCTGTGGGGCGCTCAGACGACCCGCAGCCGAAACATCTCGTCGGCGCGGTAGGGGTCGATGGCCAGATCTCCATAGTCGGCCACAGTATGACTCGGACGCGGCGCCTCGAGATCGCGAATATCGAGACTCGCGCCGCGGCTGAGGTTGAGGCGAGTGAGGCCGGAGTCGGTGCTGAGCACCAGCTCCTGGGCGTCCTCGAGCTCGATGCCCTTCACGCGCTCGATCCCCCAGCTGCTGATCTCGGAGGCGCGGCCCTCCACGCAGCCGAGCACCGGCAGGATGCTGAGCCGACAGGGCACCGTGGAGTACTCGAATCGGCCGCCGTCCCAGAGCCTGGACTCGAACGCCACCCGCTCGAACTCCACCTCGTAACAGCAGCGTCGCACGTCCCAGCGGCCGGCGCCCAAAACCCTCGCGTCTCGAAGCATGGCGGAGAGCGACGCGAGCCACTGGCGTTTGGTGGAAAGCTCGTTGATACGCAGATCTAGTTTTTTCGCAGCGGGCATCTGGGGCTGTCTTCCTCTTGAGAAGGAAAGACTAGGAGACGGGGATGACGTTCCGCGTTACGCCACCTCGCGGCCCGAGGCGCCACGCCCTGCTAACCTTGCGCTGGCCGCCCCGCAGACGGACGCACCCAACGAGGACCGAAGAATGACCCACCGCAAGCCCGCGCCCTCAGACGACGCCCCCACATCCTCCGACGACGCTCCGGGCACCGCGACGGCTCAGACCCCCGCGACGCCGCGACGCGACGACGCCGAGCAGGCCCAGGACGCCGCCCTCGATCGCCGAGGCTTCCTGCGCGGTTCGCTGGTGGGCGCGGCCGCCGGGCTTGCGGCCTGCGGCCCTGGCGGCGGAACCGCGTCAGGGTCCGGGCCGGCGGTGCAGACCCAGACCCGGGTCACCTGGCGGCTGGCGTCGAGCTTCCCGCGCGGTCTCGACACCATCTACGGCGCCGCCGAGGTGCTCGCCCGGCGACTCGAGGCCATGTCCGAAGGACGCTTCAGGCTGCGCACCTATCCGGGCGGCGAGATCGTGCCGCCCCTCGAGGTGATGGACGCGGTACAGCAGGGAACCGTGCAGGTCGGCCATACGGCGAGCTACTACTACGTGGGAAAGAACCCTGCCCTCGCCTTCGACGCCTGCGTGCCCTTCGGGCTGACCTCCCGCCAGCAGTCCGCGTGGCTCACCGAGGGCGAGGGTAAAGAGCTGATGCGCCGGCGCTTCTCAGACTTCGGCATCCTCAACTTTCCGGCCGGCAACACCGGTGCCCAAATGGGCGGCTGGTTCAAGCGCGAGATCGGCGGAGTCGACGACCTCACCGGCCTCACCATGCGCATCCCGGGGCTGGGCGGCGAGGTGATGAGCCGCCTCGGCGTGCGGGTGCAGGTGCTGGGCGCGAGCGATATCTATCCGGCCCTCGAGCGCGGCGCGATCGACGCCACCGAGTGGGTCGGCCCCTATGACGACCTCAAGCTCGGCTTCCACAAGGTCGCCCGCTACTACTACTACCCAGGCTGGTGGGAGCCGGGGCCGTCGCTCACGTACCAGGTCAGCGCCAAGGCCTGGGAAGAGCTGCCGGCGAGCTATCGAGAAATGTTCGAGGCCGCGGCGGCGGAATCGGCCCGGGTGATGCAGGCGCGCTACGACCACCTCAACCCCGGCGCCCTGGCCCAGCTGCTTGAGGAGGGCGTGGAGCTGCGGCCGTTCGGCGACGCCGTGATGGGCGCCGCCCGCGACGCGGCGCAGGAAATGTTCGAGGAACAGGCCGCCGCCGATCCGTCCTACCGCGAGGTCTACGACGCCTGGAAGCGGGCCAAGAGCGACCTCAGCCGCTGGTTCGCGGCCAGCGAGCTGGCCTACGCCAGCTTCTCCTTTCAGTAGGAGCCCGGCGGGGCACGCCGCCCGTCAGTCGATCAGCCCGGTCACCAGCTCGGGAAAGAGGATGATCAGCAGCAGGCCGATCAGCTGAATAACGATGAACGGGATGACGCCCCGGTAGATCTGCGAGGTCTTGACCTCGGGGGGCGCCACGCCGCGCAGGTAGAAGAGCGCGAAGCCGAAGGGCGGCGTCAAGAAAGACGTCTGCAGATTCATCGCGATCATCACCCCGAACCACACCATGTCGATCCCCAAAAGGGCGGCGGCGGGGGCGAGCAGGGGGATGATGATGAAGGCGATCTCGAAGAAGTCGATGAAAAAGCCGAGGACGAAGATCGTCAGGTTGGCGACCACCAGGAGTCCGATGGTGCCTCCGGGCAGGCCGGTGAGCAGGTCCTCGATCCACAAATCGCCGTTCAGGCCCCTGAAGACCAGCGCGAAGGCCGTCGAACCGATCAGCAGGAACATCACCATGGAGGTCAGGCTGGCGGTTTCGTGCATCGTGCCGCGCAGCGCCTCGAGATTGAGCCGGCGCCGCGCCGCCGCCAGGGCCATGGCTCCCACGGCCCCCAGGGCGCCGGCCTCGGTGGGGGTCGCGACGCCGAAGAAGATCGAGCCGAGGACCACCAGGATGAGCAGCAGGGGCGGCATCATCACCAGCGCCACCTGACGCAGCAGGAGCCCGAGGGGGATATCGCGCTCCGCGGCGGGCATGGCGGGCGCCAGCTCGGGCTGGAAAAACGCCACCCCCGCGACGTAGACCGCGTAGAGGCACGCCAGGCCGACCCCGGGGACCAGCGAGCCGACGAAGAGATCGCCCACCGACACCCCTAGCTGATCGGCCAGCACCACCAGCACCACCGACGGCGGGATGAGCTGGCCCAGGGTGCCCGAGGCGGTGATCACCCCGGTGGAC
>JBCCLG010000126.1:0-9927 GCA_039027015.1 Acidobacteriota bacterium
CCACGCGGTAGTCCCCCAGGGGCAGCAGGACGGCGCGAAACAGGCCTTCCGCGTCGGTAGCGACGACGCGCCGGAAGTCGGTTCCCTGGTTGGTCAGGGTCACGGTCACGCCGGGCAGCCTGCTGAGGCTCGGATCGACCACCGTGCCCTGAATGATTCCGGTGGTCGCCTGGCTTTGGGCCAGGAGCGGCGCGCTGGTTAGGAGGAGCAGGAAGCCGCAGAGAAGCGCGGGCGCACGCATGCGGATCGAGGCAGGATCAGGCACGGCGAGAATCTCCGTCAGGAATTTGCGAGGCGTGGATGAGGCGTGAACGACGTGAAGGGACCCGCGGCTCTCTCGAGGCCTGGGCCGAATGCTGCGCGGGGATCTGCCGTAAACTCGCGAGGCGGCGGCGAGATTTGCCCTCAAGACTGCTGGTGCGCTCTTTGTCTTTTCTTAACATAGGGCGGGCCGCGGACCAATAAAGATCGAGGAGAGCGCACAGAGAAGATGAGTATTTCCCTCAGCAACAGACAGCAGGCCACCGTCACCTCCGCCATCACGATCGTGGCTGGATTCGTGATCCTTCTGGCGATCGCGGCCATTTTCTGGCTGATTGGAGCGTTCGCGTCGACCTTTGCCAACGTGCTGCTCCCCCTGGCCGTTGCCGCCGTGGCGGCGCTGGTATTTCGGCCGTATTACGAATGGCTGATCGAACGGGCCAAGCTGCCGCCCGCCGCGGCTCTGGCGGCCGTCTTCCTGTCGGCGGTACTGCCGATCGCGGGCTTTCTCGGCTTCTTTGGCGCCCAGCTGGTGACGCAGATCGCCGACCTCTTCGACAGAGCACCGGCCTGGTGGCAGGGGGTCGCCGCGCATTTGGAGGAGGATTGGCCGCGGGTCAAGGCCTTCCTGGACTCGAATCCCTACGGCCAGCAGCTCCAGGACGCCGTGAAGGAGAACAGCAGCATGCTGGTATCAGCCGTGCAGTCCGTGGGCTGGCGGCTCTTTGACGCCGGCGCCGGCGCGCTGCGGCTGGTGGTGGCGCTCCTCGGCTGGCTGGTGGCGCCGGTGTACTTCGCCTTCTTTCTGATGGCGGAGCCTCGGGAGTTCAAGGATCTCGAGGCGGCTTTCCCCTTCCTCAAGCCCTCGACTCGCTCGGACGTGGTCTACCTGGTGCAGGAATTCGTCAACATCATCGTGGCGTTCTTTCGCGGTCAGCTGATCATCGCTTTTCTTCAGGGGCTCCTCTTCGCGATCGGCTTTACCCTCGTCGGTCTGAAGTACGGCTTCGTGATCGGCCTGGCGCTCGGCTTCCTGAATATCGTTCCTTACCTCGGCAATATCGTGGGGCTCGGCGCCGCGGTGCCCCTGGCGCTCTTCCAGCCGGAGGGCGGCGTGGTGCGTCTCGCCGCGGTTCTGGCAGTCTTCGCGCTCGTGCAGATGATCGAAGGCTATGTGCTGACGCCGCGCATCATGGGAGAGCGGACGGGCCTTCACCCGATGGCGATTATCGTGGCGATTTTCTTTTGGGGCAGCGCTCTCTCGGGCATCACCGGCATGATCCTGGCGATTCCTTTGACCGCCTTTCTGGTGGTCTTCTGGCGACTGGCGCGAGAGAAATACGTCCAGGAGCTGGTCTGACCCGTACCTGGACTATCGGGAAACTTGACAAGACAGAAAATCTGCCGCAAACTACGAAAGATGAGACTCCTCGCCACCACCTGCTGTTGTTGTCCGTGTTGTACGCACCGCCCCGCGGCCGCGCATGCGAACTTCATGGCGAAGAGAATCTGAAGACTTTCCAGCCACACCCCTGAAGAGGCACCCGGACCCGCGAGGCATCAAGCCACGCGGGTTCTTTGCGTTTGAGCCCGCCGCGTCCGACCACGAGACGCGGCGAGCAAGCCCAGGGCCCGACACCGGCGAGATGTCTAGCGCTCCGGTCCTAAAGACCCCGAGATCGACAGACACCACGAGCAGGAGCAGCCGATGTCCACCGCCAGCGCACCTATCGCCATCTATTACGAACATCCGCATTGGTTCAAGCCGCTCTTTGCGGAGCTCGAGCGTCGCGGTCTGCCCTTCGACGCGATTCGCGCCGATCGCCTGGTGGCGGACCCCGCAAGCCCGTGGCCGGGCCACCATCAGGTGGTTCTCAACCGCATGAGCCCGTCGGCCTGGTCGAGGGGTTCGGCAGGCGCCGTTTTTTTTACCCGCCGCGTGCTCACCCATTTGGAGGCGTCCGGCGCCGAGGTGTGGAACGGCAGTCAGGCCTGGGAGCTCGACATTTCGAAGGCGGGACAGCAGCGCCTGGTGGAGAGTCTGGGTCTCAAAACCCCCAGAACGCGCGTGGTCCTGAGCGTCGATCAGCTGGTGGAGGCGAGCGCTGAGCTGACCTTTCCCCTGGTGGTCAAGCCCAATATCGGCGGAACCGGCGCCGGGGTCGAGCGGGTTGACGACCTCGCGGAACTCGAGGCCAAGATCGCCTCGGATTCGCTGATGACCGGGCCCGACGGCGTCTTTCTGCTGCAGGAGTACCACCCGCCTCAGGGCAACGCCGTGGTGCGCGTCGAGACGCTGGGCGGCCGCTTTCTCTACGCCATCAAGAGTCACCTCGAGGGCGCCCAGTCCTTCAACCTTTGCCCGGCCGAGGCCTCCTGCACCCTCGACGGCCGCGCCCTCGAAGGCGCGGCGCCCGCCGAGCAGGGCACGGGGGCGCGGGTCGAGGCTTTTGACCCGCCCGCCGAGATTGTCGCCGAGGTTGAGGCGATCGCGCAGGCCGGCGACATCGACGTCGGGGGAGTCGAATACCTGATCAGCGAGCGCGACGGCGAGCGCTATTACTACGACGTCAACGCGCTGTCGAACTTCGTCGCGGACCCGGTCACGGTTCTCGGCTTCGACCCCACCGCGCGCCTGGTGGACGCGCTGCAGGATCGGCTCCTTCTGGCCGCCGCCTGAGCCCCTGCCGCCAGAGCGGCCTCAGGTGGCGGAGTCCGCGAGTCGGCCCGACAGCCAGGCCTTCAGATGCTCGACGGCCTCGGGCACCTTCTCGGGCTTCTTGGCGCCGCCCTGGGCCAGATCCGGGCGGCCTCCGCCTCCTCCTCCCACGACCGTGCCGGCCTCGCGCAGCAGCCCCTTGGCGTCGTGCCCGCGCTTGACCAGGTCGCCGGTCAGGCCCGCGAGCATCACGACTTTGGAGTCGCCGGAGAAGAGAACCACCGCCGCCGAGCCCGACTTTTGGCGCAGCCAATCGATGGCCTCGCGGATCTTCTCGGGGGGCGCGGCCGGCACCGCGCCGACGATGATGCGGGTTCCTCCCACCTCGATCGAGGCGTCGAGCAGCGTTTCGGCAACCTCCTGGACCTCCGCTCCTTCGGCGGCGGCCCGTTCCTTCTGCTGCTGGCGCAGTCCGCTCTGCAAGGCCTCGATACGCCCCTGGAGATCCTGGCGGGCGGTGAGCGGCAGAGGCGCTCGGGCGATGTCGGCCAGCAGCTCGGCCAGGCCGGCGCGCAGCTTCTCGCCCTCGAGCGCCCCGAGGTCCGCGGCGCGCGCGCCCAGCGCCCCCGCCAGGGCGCGCGCCCGGCGGGCCGCCACGCCGGTCACGGCTACGAGCCGGCGAACGCCCTTGGCGACGGGCTCCTCTGAAAGCACCGCGAAGGCCTCGCAGTCGCTGGACTTCGCGACATGCGTGCCGCCGCACAGCTCGATGGAGTAGCCGGCCCAGCGGTTCTCCCGCTTGGCGGCGAGAAGCTCCTCGACGGGCACGCCGATCGACACGACGCGCACCACGTCCGGGTATTTCTCTCCGAAAACCGCGCGCAGGCTGTGCACCGCCATCGCCTCTTTGAGGGGCACGTCGGCGGCGTGGACCGCCAGCTCTTCCGAGATCTGGCGGCCCACGTGGGCCTCGAGATCGCGGATCTCCTCGCCGCTCAGGCTCGAGCGATGGGAGAAATCGAAGCGGGTCTTGTCCGAATCGACCAGCGAGCCGCGCTGCTGGACGTGATCTCCGAGAATCTCGCGCAGGCCGTGATTGAGCAGGTGGGTGGCGGTGTGGTTCGCCATGATCGCCCGCCTGGGCTCGTTCGTCACCGCGGCCGCCACGGGATCGCCCGCGGCGAGGGTGCCCTCTACGAGATGGCCTATGTGCAGCACCGTGTTCTGGGCGCGCTGAGTATCTGAGACTTCGAAAAGTCCGCCGTCGGCGCGAATCTCGCCTCGGTCGCCGATTTGGCCGCCCTGTTCGGCGTAGAAGCAGGTGGAGCGGAGAACCAGGCCGACGGCCCGCCCGGGCTCGAGGGTACCCTCGTGAAAGGCGCCATCGCGGTCGAGGAAGCCGACGACTTCACTCGCGTGCTCGAGGCCCTGGAACTTGGGAAGATCGTCGGTTTGAGCGCGCTCGAAGACCGCCGCGTCCACCTTGGCCAGGGCCTCGAGAATGGCGGTGGAGTCATCGCCCTCGGCCCCTCGGCCGGCCTCGCGGGCCCTCTTCTTGGCCTCCTCCATGCGCTCTTGATAGCCCGCTTCGTCGACCGGCAGGCCGCGCTCGGTGGCGATGATCTTGGTGAGGTCGATGGGGAAGCCGTAGGTGTCGTGCAGCCGGAAGGCGGTTTCGCCATCGATTCCCGAGCCGGCGTCTTGCGCCCGCGTCGCGGCCGCGGCGAAGAGCTTGAGACCGGAGTCGAGGGTGCGGGCGAAGGACTCCTCTTCCTCGTGAATCGCCTCGCGCACCCGCGATTCGTTCTCCCTCAGCTCCGGAAAGACGTCGCCCATCTGCTCGCTGACCGCGGGCACCAGGTTGTGCAAAAAGGGCCGGTCGACGCCGAGATATTGGCGCCCGTAGCGGTACGCCCGCCTCAGGATGCGCCGCAGCACGTGGCCGCGACCGAGGTTGTCGGGCAGGGCGCCGTCGGCGATGGCGAAGCTCAGGCAGCGCACGTGGTCGGCGAGGATGCGGTAGGTCATATCGCGCATCTCGTCGTCGCTCGGCCGCCGCGCGGGCAGGCTCGCGGCATAGGGCTTGGCGCCGGTTTCCGCGCGGATCGCCTCCATCAGCGGGCCGAAGACGTCGGTGTCGTAATTGCTGGTCTTGCCCTGCAGCACGGTCACCAGGCGCTCAAAGCCCATGCCGGTATCCACGTGCTGGGCCGGCAGCTGATGCAGGGAGCCGTCGCCGTCGCGATTGAACTGGATGAAAACCAGGTTCCACACCTCGAAGACCCGGGCGTCGTCGGCGTTGACCAGCGGTCCGCCGGAAAGATCCAGGGTCAGATCGACGTGGATCTCGGTGCAGGGGCCGCACGGCCCGGTTTCCGCCATCTCCCAGAAATTGTCTTTCTTGCCGAAGGGGTGCACCCTCGAAGCCTCGATGCCGGTGACGTCGAGCCACAGCTCTTTGGCCTCCTGGTCGGCGGGCAGCCCGTCCTGCTCGTCGCCGGCGAAGTACGTGGCGTGCAGGCGCTCGGCGGGAATACCCCACTCCCCGTGCAGCAGCTGCCAGGCCCAGCGGATCGCGTCTTCCTTGAAGTAGTCGCCGAACGACCAGCTGCCGAGCATCTCGAAGAAGGTGTGGTGGTAGGTGTCGTGACCCACGTCGTCGAGATCGTTGTGCTTGCCGCCCGCCCGAATGCACTTCTGACTGTTGGCGGCGCGCACGTAGTCGCGCCGTCCGGTGCCGAGAAAGACGTCCTTGAACTGGTTCATCCCGGCGTTGGTGAAGAGCAGCGTCGGATCGTCGAGCGGAACCACCGGCGACGCCGGCACCACGGCGTGCGAGCGCTCGGCAAAGAAGTCGAAGAAGCGCTGGCGTATGGCGCGGGAGGTCAGGGACGGCTGAATCGGTGATTTCGAGGTGGTCATGGTCGGCTCGCCAAACGGTTCGAGGGAGAGGGAGGGGCGGAGAGAAATAGACGCCGCGGAGCGCCGGAGCATACAGCCAACCCACCGGCGCGTGCTGGGGCGACGGCGCGCTCAGGCGAGCCGCTCTGCGAAGTCCTCGGGCAAGATCCAGTCTCCGGGCCTTTCTCGGAGGGCGCTCCAGGAAAATTCGCCGACCAGCTCTTCCGCGCGGCAGGGCTCCGGCCGATCGCGCAGGCCCAGGGAGTGGGCGAAGCGCCCCACCAGCTTCTCTGCCGCAAGCCCGCGGGCGCGCAGCGAGCGCAGGGTCAGCCCGCCGTCGCGCTTGGAGAGCTTCTCGCCTCGAGAGTTGAGAACCAGCGGCACGTGGCCGTAGCGCGGTCTCTCGGCCTCGCCGGCGCAGCCTTCCTGACCGCTGAGGGCCTCGATCAGCTGGATTTGTCGCGCCGTTGAGTCCACGAGGTCCATGCCGCGCACCACTTCGTTGACCCCCATGGCCAGATCGTCGACCACCACGGCCAGCTGGTAGGCGTAGAGCCCGTCGCGCCTCTTGAGCACGAAATCCCCGACCTCGAGGTCGACCCGCTGCTCGAGATCGCCGAGGGCCAGATCGCGAAAGCGCACGGGCCGTGGGGAGACCTTGAATCTCAGCGCGGCGCCGGCGTCTGGCGGAGCGGGCGAGTCGGCTCGGGCCTGGAAGTCCCTGAACCAGCCGGCCGGCAGGTCTCGCGGCCTGAGACGGGCGGGGTAGGGAGAGGAGGAGCCCGCGGCCCCCGGAGAGCGGGCGGCCGATCCGTGGGGCGCGCTGGCCAGGTTTTTGAGGTCTTTGCGCGAGAGCCTGCAGGGAAAGAGCCGGTCGGTCCGGGCCAGGACCTCGAGGGCGCGCTCGTAGTGC
Organism: Acidobacteriota bacterium; assembly: GCA_039027015.1. Lineage (GTDB taxonomy): Bacteria > Acidobacteriota > Thermoanaerobaculia > Multivoradales > J023 > JAUIJL01. Next base: position 6,735 of record JBCCLG010000126.1, read on the forward strand.
TCTTGGCGCCGCGACTGCTCATAGGGCCCGCGCGGCCCGCCGACGTCGGGACCCTCATCCCACTCGAGGCCCAGCCACCGCAGGTCGTCGATCGCCGCCTCGGCGGCTCCCTTCAGAACCCGCGGCGGGTCGAGATCCTCCAGCCTCCAGAGGAAGCGTCCGCCGCCGGCGCGGGCCGACAGCCAGGCGACCAGGGCGGTGCGGGCGTTGCCGACGTGGATCAGTCCCGAGGGGGAGGGGGCATAGCGCCCGCACGCGGGCGGGCCCGCCGCATCCGGGCTCACCGTGCTGGGCGCTTCTCGAGGCTGGCTCTTTCGATCACCACCGGTTTTTTCGGCTTGTGGAAGGCGACGCCGCCGCCCAAGAACTGCTCGTCCACCTCGACCGCCGCAATGCGGTCGAGCACGTCGAGCCCCTCCACCAGCTCTCCGAAGGCGGCGTATTTGCCGTCGAGGTGTGGGCGATCCTCGTGGCAGATGTAGATCTCGCTCGTGCCGCTGTTGGGGTCTGTGTCGCGGGCGAGACCGACCGTGCCTTTGACGTGGGGCCTGCCGAATTCGCCCGGCACCGTGGGCTCGGCCTCGCCTTCGCCGTCGCCCGCCTGGATCACGTGGCCGGCCACCACGCGATAGAAGAGCTTGCCGTCATAGAAGCCTTCGGTGATCAAACGCTGGATCTGAGCGTTGGTTTGCGGGGTGTCGGGAAAGAAGCGGAAGGCCATCCGCCCGTGATTCGTCTCGAGAACGGCGATCGTCTCTTCGCCCGGCTCGGCCTTCGGCGGCTCCGCGGCGAGAAGAGAGGAGGCCGTGGCGAGCAGCGTCAGCAGGGCGACCGCGAACCGGGCGGGACGAGAGAGGGAGTGCGTTTCGATTGTCATGACCGGAGTTTACGTCGCTCGGCGAGGGTTTCGAGGCCTCGCGGCGGGTCGGATACAATCCGCCCATTCCAGGAGCCAGCGCCGATGATCCCGAATTCTGACCAGCTACTCGCCATCTCCCACATGCGCTCGGGGGACCTGGCCGAGATTCCCTTTGCCGTCGTTCTGCACGCGATGGCCGTCCACAAGCGATCGGTCCAGCTCGAAATCGAGCGCAAACCGCTGCGCAAAGAGATCGTGATCGAAAACGGCGTGCCCGTGGACTGCCGATCCAACCTGCTCCATGAGACCCTCGCCAGGTTCATGATCAGCCAGGGTCAGCTCACCGAGGAGAAGAGTCAGGAGTACCTCGGCAAGGCGGCGGCCCAGGGGCTTCAATTCGGCGAGGCATTGATCGTCGACGGCTATATTTCCGCCTCGGAGCTGTACCGCCTGCTGCAGGCGAATTTGGCCCGCAAGCTCCTCGACGGCTTCACCTGGCGCAGCGGCTCCTTCAACGTCAACAGCGACCCGCCGCCCGTGGAGTCGCCGCTCAAGGTCAAGGTCGCCCAGCTCGTGGTCACGGGCATCGGCAAATTCGCCAGCGACGAGGAGGTCAACGGCGCGGTGGGCCCGCTGGTCGGCCGAGAGCTGCACCTTCACCCTCAGCCGCCCTATCCGCGGGAGGAGATCCGTCTCGGCAAGGCGCAGCAGCATTTGATGGGCCTGCTCAGCGGCGGCAGGAGGATCGACCAGCTCGCCGCGGAGACCACGATTCCCTTCGATCAGATCATGAGGCTGCTCTACAGCCTGGCGGTGATCGGCGTCGTGGTGCCGGCCGAAGAGTTGCCCGAGGGCTTCACCGCCGAAGAGGCCGGTGCGGCGGGCGCGGGCGCCGCGGTCCAGGACGCCGACGGTGTCGCCGTCTCTGCGGCTATCCAGGAACCGGCCGACCAGCCGATCGAGGAACTCGCGGGCGGCGACGGCGGCAGAGTCGCGCCGCGCGAAGACACCGTGATGGTGAAGCTTCAGCCCCAGACCGACACCGATCTGGCCGCCGAAGACGCCGAACGCCTCAAGAACCGAGTCATGGAGGCCTACCTGCGCTACCGGAAGCTCGACGCCTTCGACCTGCTCGAAGTTGCCGAGAAGGCGAATCTCATGGAGATTCAGGACGCCTTTATCGCGCACTCGAAGCGCTTTGCTCCGTGGCAGTACCGCGGCGACAAGCTGGAGAGCCTGCGCGAGAAGGCTCAGGATCTGTTCATCGCCGGGGGCCAGGCGTTCGGCGAGCTGTGCGACGCCGAGAAGCGCAACGCCCTGGTGATGCGGCGCCGCCGGCAGCGCGAGGAGCAGGCGAAGAAGCCGGCGACCGATCGCTTCGCCATCAAGTCCGATCTCCTGGACTCCGAGCTTCAGTTCAAGAAGGGTAAGTCGCTCATGATGCAGGGCAAGTTCCGTGAGGCCCTGACCCAGCTGAGCTTCGCCTACGACTGCGACCCTCAAAACGCCGTATACCGGGCCGAGCTGGCCTACTGCCGCTTTCGCGACGCCCCCCAGTCGGAAGGCCCGCGAGCGGTGGCCGAGCTGCGAGAGTCCCTGCGCATCGACCCCCAAAGCGGCCTCGCCGTCTACTACCTCGGCATGGTGCAGATGGCGCTCGAGCAGTACGACGAGGCGGAAACGCAGCTTCAGCGCGCGATCAAGATGCTGATGCCGGACCGTCGCCCCATCGAGGGCCTCAAGGAGCTTCAAACCCGCGCCAAGGGCAAAAAGCGCAAGCTGGGATTTCTAAAAGCCTGAGGGCGGGCCGTCGCGCGTCGCTCGCTCCGTCAGATCCGCGCCGGGCCGCTCGGCGAAAGTTCCAGAGAACCCATCCGGCGGTTTCGGGTCTCCATTCTTGCCCGCGCCCTGCGATAGAGTTGAGGCGAGGCCTTTGGCAGCCCACCAACGAAGACTTCCACACGATTTATGAGCAAACTCGTTCAGTTAGGCGGCGGCACTCGCGCGAGCTCCGCCCAAGCCCCGGCCAACGCCGGCCCGGGTAGCAGCAACCCAGGAGCCTCCAAGCTCGTTCAGCTCGGCGCCCACCGCGGTGAGAAACAGGCCGCGGCCAAACACCAGCGTCGACCCGAGTGGCTGCGCATCCGTCTGACCACCCCGCCGCGCTACCACGAAGTGCGCAAGATGGTGGATCGCCTCAACCTGAACACGGTCTGCCAGGAAGCCCGCTGCCCCAACATCTACGAGTGCTGGGGTCAGCACGGCACGGCGACGCTGATGATTCTGGGCGACGTGTGCACCCGGCGCTGTAAGTTCTGCGCCGTGACGTCCGGC
>JBCCLG010000127.1:0-9920 GCA_039027015.1 Acidobacteriota bacterium
CGTCGGTCTTAATCTTTTCCCGCGCCACGTCGGCGTCGGCCACAACGTCGCCGTTGATCGGCCCGGCCTTGTATTTGGGAAAGAGAATGGCGACTTCGGGGCACACCCGCGAGCAGGCGGGGCAGTTGGTTTTGCAGCGCTCGGGGTGGGCGACGTCGATCTGCTTGGCGGGGTCGACGTCGTAGACCCCGAAGAGGCAGAAGCTCAGGCACTGCATGCAGTTGGTGCAGCGGTCGTAGTCGATCACCGGAAACCACGGCTTCCAGGTGCCGGCGGGCTTGCCTCGGCCCTCGGCCTGCACCAGCTCCACGACCTCCTCCGGTCCGGAGCCGGCGATCGAGCGCCGGTGCACCGCCACGTCGGCGAAGCCGAGGGTTTCTGGGCCCCGGGCCCCGAGTCCGAGCCGTGCTCGCCGAGGATCAGGAGGTCGTCGTCGTCGAGCGGCGCCACGCCGCCGCGGCCGGTGCTGGTGACCGCCACCCCGCCGTCGAGAAGGGCCTTCAGGTAGTTGGCCCTCGTCTCCCCGGCGCTCGGGCTCGCCGCGGTGTCGAGCACCACCCGCAGGCGCTTCTCGGCCATGATCTGCCCGTTCATAGCGCCACCCTCGTCTTGGCGCCGGCGCTCGGCGGCGGCGGCGCCGCCTCCGCGCTGTCCTGGGCGTCCGGCTCACCGAGCACGCGCTCCAGGATCACCTCGGGATCCTCAGCGCGCATATTGTGGATCTCCACCCCGTCCTCGGGCAGCGGCGCCTCGGCGGCGTGGAAGAGCCAGCGCACGGCGCGCGGGTAGCACGCCACGATCGCCACCTCGCCCTCGGCGGCTAGCCGCACCAGGGAGGGATCCTGCCGCGCCGCCAGCTCGCAGAGATCGGGCACGGCGTCAAACGCTACGTCGGCCTCCGCCAGGCCCTGCAGCACCGGATCCTTGACGTGGTCTTTGACCACCCTCGAGTAGGCGCAGTGGCAGTAGAGGATCCTCTTGCTCGCCGCCTCCTCGCCGGCGCCGGGCACCGCCCTGGAGGCGGCGGCCCGGGGCGGGGCGGCGCCCGAGGAGGCGACGACGGGAAGGGAAGTGGCGCGGGGGCGGCTCGGCGGCATGGCGGCGGCTCCTTTCTCGGCGGGTCGGCTCATCTCGCGGCCTCCCGACTCCCCGCGGCGCCCTCGGCCCGCGGGCTGAGCGCGCCGCTCGGGATCGTCTCCCGATGGGTCGGGCGGGGCTGGCCCGGCCGGAAGCTCTCGACGTGCTCAAGCCGCGCCTCGAGGCTCTCGGCGGCGGCGGCGCGCAGCACGCCCTCGAGGGCCTGCGGGCTGGCCTCGGCGCGCAGATTGACCACCAGCTGCGCGCGCTCGACGGGCGCCGCCAAACGCTGGGCGAGCTCCGGAACGAAGTCGTGATGCACCAGGTGCACCTGCGCCAGGTCGCCGGCGCCGGCGCTCGCGACGCCGTGCTCGGGGGCCAGGGTCATCTTGAGGTGGGCGACCTCGGCCTCGGCGGCGATCAGCCTCTGCTGCAGACCGCGGGCGAAGGCCTCGAGCCAGGCGCTGCCGTCGAACTCGCTCGCGGCCTCGACCGCCAGGGTGGCGTTGAGCCAGCCGAGCAGGGCCTCGCCCTCGCCGTAGGTGGCGTAATCGATCTCCAGTCCCGACGCCGTGGCGGGATCGGGCAGAGCCCGCGTCTCGAGATCCTCGAACCAGGCGTCGAGGCCCTCGCCGGAGCGCGCCGAGACCTCGAAGAGGCGAGCCTGCGGGTAGCGCGCCTCGAGGGCCTGGCGCAGCTCTCGGCGGCGAGGCTCGGCGAGCAGGTCGATTTTGTTGATCACCAGAACGTGCGCCTCCTCCAGCTGCTTGCGGTACACGTAGGAAACCTTGGGCGAGAAGTGCCGGCCCGCCTCGAGCCCGAGGACGCGGGCGGCGCGCACCGGATCGACCATCACCGAAAGGGGCGCGATGTCGAAACGGTCGCCGTAAAGGCGGCGCAGGGGATAGCTCACCGTGGCCACCAAATCGGTGCAGCTACCCACCGGCTCGGCGATGAAGAGATCGGGCCGCTCGCTGCTCTCGAGGCCCTTCACCGCGCCCTCGAGGGAGCTGAAGCGGCAGCAGAAGCAGCCGCCGGCGATCTCCTCCACCGGAAACCCCTGCCGGCGCAGGCTTTGGGTGTCCACCAGGCCGCGGCCTTGATCGTTGGTGATCAGCCCAACGCTCAGCCCGCGGCCGGTGAGGCGGCGGGCCAGCTGACCCACGGCGGTCGATTTGCCGGCGCCCAGAAAGCCGCCGATCATCGCGTAGCGGGCGCGCGCCCGGCGGGTCAGTGCATCTCGGCGGTTCGCCATGGCTCTTTCTCCATTTCGTCGATGGTCTCTCCGAGCTGCGTCAAATAGGTCTCCACGTCGAGGGTCTTCTCGTCGGGCTCGCCGCGCACGGCGTAGAGCCAGCCGGCGCCGTAGGGGTCCTTGCAGATCCGCTCGGCGTTTTGCAGGGCGTCCGGGTTGAGGCCTACAAACTCGCCGGCGGCCACGCAGAAGAGGTCGGTGACGGCCTTCATGCCCTCGATCCAGCCGATCACCTGGCCGTTGTCCACGGGATCACCCCGCTGGAGCTCGACGTCGAACTCCACGATGTCGCCGAGCATGCGGGTGGCGAAGTGGGTCAGGCCGATGCGCCAGATTTCGTCCTCGTCCTGGGCGAGCCAAAAATGCGCCGGGCTGTAGCGGTAGCCGCGCGGGAAGCGCGCCACGAAGCGGCTGCGGCGAAAGCGCACGTAGTCGCGGGTGCCGTGGCGCGGAGGGGCGGCGGGGGTCTGCGGGGGCGCCATGTTCAGGCCACCCCGCAGGTGCTGCTGGCGGCGGCCGAAGAGAAGGCCGGGGGCGCGCCGCACTCGCCCGCGGACCCGGCCGCGGAGGACGCCGCCGAGCCGGCGGCGCGCTCGATCCACTTCTCGCACTCGCCGCACAGAACGTCCGCCGCGCGGTCGACCTCCTCGGCGCGGGTGCCGCGCCCCAGGCCGAAGCGAAAGGCCACCTCGGCTAAGGGCCGCGCGCCCGGCAGGGCCTTGAGCACGTAAGAGCCGTCGAAGCTCGAGGCGGTGCACGCCGAACCGGTGGAGAGAGCCACCTCGCCGGCGATCCCCGCGAGCACGTCGCGGCTGGTGATGCCGACCTCCGCGAGCCGGGGCAGCGACACGTTGAGGCTGTTGGGCAGCCGGCTGCCGGGCTCGAGGGTTCCGTTCACCACCAGGCCCGGAAAGCGGCCGCGCAGGCGCCCCAGCAGCCGATCGCGCAGCCCCTCAAGGCGCCTCGCGTCGGCCCGCCTTTCGGCGGCGATCAGCTCGCAGGCGGCTCCGAAACCAACGATTTGGCTCACCGCCAGCGTGCCCGAACGGCGGCCTCGCTCGTGACCTCCGCCGAGCAGCTGCGGCTCGAGGCGCACCCGCGGCCGCCGGCGGCGCGCGTAGAGCGCCCCCACGCCCTTGGGGCCGTAGGCCTTGTGCGCCGAGAGCGACATCAAATCCGCGCCCAGCTCGCCGAGGCGGCAGTCGGTATAGGCCAGGGCCTGGGCGGCGTCGGTGTGCAGCAGCACGCCGCGCTCGCGGCAGACGGCGGCGATCTCGCCGATCGGGTGCAGAACCCCGATCTCGTTGTTGGCCAGCATCAGCGACACCATCAGGGTGTCGGGCCGGAGGGCGCGCCGCACCGCCTCCGCCTCCACCCGGCCGTCGGCCTCGATCGGCAGGTAGGTAACCTCGCAGCCGTGGCGCTGCTCGAGGCGGGCGCAGGCGTCGAGAACGGCCTTGTGCTCGCTCACGCAGGTGATCACGTGCCGCCGCGGGCCGCCGCGCCGGCGGCTCTCCCGCTCGGCGGCCGCGGAGCCGAAGAGAGCCAGGTTGTCGCTCTCGGTGGCGCCCGAGGTGAAGACGATCTCGGAGGGCTCGCAGCCCAGGAGGCCGGCTACCCGCGAGCGCGCCTCCTCCACCGCCTCGAGGCTGCGGTGGCCCCAGGCGTGCTCGCTCGAGGGATTGCCGAAGACCTCGGTGAAATAGGGCAGCATGGCCTCGACGACCCTCGGATCGCAGGGCGTGGTGGAGTGGTGATCGAGGAAGATCCCCTCTGGCCGGCGAGGTTCGCTCACCCGATCGCCCCCATGCCGAAGAAGACGTTCTTCTTGAGCAGGCGGTAAAACCAGAAGTCCTCGGGCACCTCTTTGCCGGGCAGGTGGTGGCTGTGGCGCGGGTGCAGGGCGCCCAGCTCGTCGAAGGCGGTGCCCCGGCCGCTGTAGTCCTGGGCGCCCTCGCCGGCGATGAAATCGTGCAGCTCCTGGGGGTGTTCGAGGATCACGCAGCCCTTGGTGCGGTCCTTCACGAAGCTTTGGAAGCCGCGCAGGTAGCTGCTGCCGTTGAAGAGATCGTAGAGCGGCCCCTCGTCGCGAATATTCTCCGCGCCGAAAGAGAGGGCCGGGCAGATCTCGATCGACCCCTGCGGGCCGATATGGAATCCGAGCCCGGTGGCCGCCGGGCAGAAGGCCTCGCCGTCGGCGGTCCAGTAGGTGTCGATAATCAGAATCGGAAAGCGGCGGCGCAGCTCGAGCAGCCGGTGGCGCATCCAGATCAGCTGCTCCTCGCTGACGCAATATTCCGTGTGCGGCTCGGGGCTCATCGGCCGGTAGACGTAGTACCAGATGTACATCGCCCCCTGGTCGATGAAGTGCTGCACGTACTCCTCGGACATCACCTCGTGCATGTTGAGGGCGGTGGCCGTGGTGGCGACGCCGAAGAAGATCTTGGCTTCCTTGAGCCGCCTCATGCCCTTATGGGCCGCTCGCCACACGCCCTGGCCGCGCCGCAGGTCGTTCTGGTCCTCGAAGCCGTCGAGGCTGATCAGCGGCGTGACGTTGCCGGCTTGGCGCAGGCGCTCCACGTTCTTCTCGGAGAAGAGCATGCCGTTGGTGATGGTTTGGAAGTAGCAGTCCGAGTGCTTCTCGAAAACCTCCCAAATGCCCCTGTAGAGATAGGGCTCGCCGCCGAGCAGGGTGTAGTAGTTGGCCTTCTGCTCTTTGCCGGCCTCGATCAGTCGATCGAAATCCGACGCGTCCAGAAAATGCGCGTCGCCCTCTTTCTCCACCCAGCAGCCGTGACAGCGCAGGTTGCACGTGTTGGTGATGGCGATGAACATAAAAGGCGGATATAGCTCACCTTTTTTGAGTCGCCTTTTATACGCCCAAATCGCGCTCGCGCCTTTGAGAGCGTAGAGGTAGAGCATCTTCCCCAGGATGCGGGGAGAGAGGCCGGTGACCGTGCGCCAGCCGAGTCGCAGGAGCACCGCCTGCTCGCGCCAGAACGAGCGGCGGGTGGAGATCGGCGGCAGCGGCTGGGGCGCCGTGGATCTAGAATTTCTAGGGTTTCCCGGCAGCGTCTCGGCCGGCACAGCGGTGGCGCGAGCGGCGGTCGCCAGGCCCCTTGAAGGCTCGTTGCGAGAAGCGGAAGTGGAGCGCCGTGAAGCGATCGCGGTCATCAATGACAGTCCTCGGGTGAGTGAGGGAGCACCGATGAAACCCGCTCGGTTGAAAACCGTAGGCTCTCCAGAAGCGCGAGCGGCATCGGGCAAAAAGAACTGCCTTTAAGTCTGTCATCGGCCGTAATGTGCAGTCAAATATTTTTTATCGACGCTTCCGCAAGCGCGCATCGATGGGCGAGATCGAGTCCGTCCCGGCGCCCGATCCCCTGCCGCGGGCGCCGGTGCCCCGCCCGATAATTTCCCCAGCCCGCTCTTCGGTCTCTCGCGGCGCGGGGCTGCGGTGCGCCTCCTCGAAAGAGCCGGGCTCTTGCCGCGGCGGCGCGCCTTGCCAGCGCCGCGGGATCCTCGAAGATTTCTGGAATGTTCCGCGACCGGGTCGCTAGAACTTCACCACCAGCGCCGCCTTGAGGATCGAGTCGAGCTCGTCTAGCTCCACCAGCACCGACTCGCCGGTCAGAGAGCCCGCCGCGTCCTCGAGCGGCACGGCGACGCTCGCCGGCAGGTTGTCGAAGCGCAGGTCGAGGCTGACCTTGAGCGCCAGGATCTCGCTGATCGCCACCTGCAGAGCGGCCGTCATTTGGGCCCGGAGATCGTCGGTCTCGTCGAGATTCTGGTCGATCTCGAGGGCGAAGAGAAAGTCCGTCGTGTCGGTCAGGGTCCGAAACGCGTCGGCCGCGAAGCGCGCTCCGGGGAAGTCTTCTTCGCCGCCCGCAAGGTCTTCCTCACGGGTCCAGGTGGCGCCGACCTCGAGACTCAGCCTGCGGGTTTCGGTGTCGGCGATGAGGAAGGTGATGCCGCCGGCGGCGCTCAGCCGACTGTCGAAGCCGGCGAATTCATCGCGCTGCCAGGAGAGCTCCCCGAACCACGAGCGGCGCTCCGAGATCTCGCCCTCGTAGCGCGTTTTGAGCCGGTAGTTCTCGGCGGTGGTCTCGCTGTCGTCCGTGTCGATCCGCCGGAAATCGTCCGGCGTGCCCACGGCTCGCCGCTCCGTGGTGCCGGTCTCGGCGCGCAGGGCGTCGACCGCGATCTTGAAGGTGCCGCGGCCGAGGGCGCGCTCGAGGCTGCCGGCGAAGCCGAAGGTGGTGGCCTCGGAGTTGCCCCCGGTGGCCACCAGGCTCAGCTCCGCCTGGCCGGACCACGCGGGCGTGTCCGCCTCGGCTTCCTCGTCCTGGGCCACCGCGGAGGCGGCCCCGAGGAGGGTGGCGAGCAGCGCCCCCGCCGCCCAGGCTCTGCCGACCGGGGCCCGCGATTGAAGAGACGGGGCGGCGTGCGGAAAGGATCGTTGCGGAGTGGGTTCGAGCATGGATCTCTCGGCTTGATGGGCCGGCCCGAGGACCGGCCGGTTCTTCATGAGGCTCCGAGGGCGCGGGTCGCGTGGACCAGGCGCTCCATGGCCTGATCGAGCATCTGAGCGGGTCTCCCGTCCTTCAGCTCGCCGCTCTCGTCGTCCTTGAAGGCCTTCATGATGCCGCCTACGGCGACGTCCGTCGGCAGGACCACGGTGCCGATGCCGGTCAGGATCTCGCGCAGGTGGCGCAGGCCGCGCAGGCCGCCCAGGCCGCCGGGAGACGCGCTGACCAAGGAAGCGACCTTGCCGCCAAAAACCTCGGACACACCGACTCCGTCGACCGGCCGCGAGGCCCAGTCGATGGCGTTCTTGAGCACCGGGGTGATGGAGCCGTTGTATTCCGGACTGGCGATCAGAAAGCCCTGGTGGGAGAGCAGCAGCCGGTGCAGCTCGACGGCCGCCTCGGGCAGACCCTGGTCGGCCTCGAGATCGCCGCTATAGATCGGCATCTCAAAATCCGCGAGATCCACCAGGGTCACCTCGCCGCCCGCCTGGCGCGCCCTGGCGACGGCGAATTCGAGCAGTTTCTTATTCCACGAGGCGCGCCGGGTGCTGCCGGCAAATGCGAGTATCTGGGCCATGGTCTGGGTCTCCGCGTCAGGGTCCGGGTCGGAAGTTCAGGCGAGTCGGAAGTCTAGGCGAGGCGGGTCACGCCCCAGGCTTCGCCGGAGGCCGGCGCGCGGATCAGCTCACTCAGACCGCCGGATCTCGCGACGGCTCCTCGCGGCTCGCGGGGAAAATATCCTCGAGCACGCTCATGGTGACCAGCACGTGCCTTTTGAAAATCTTGCAGAGGGCGTCGCCCTTTTTGCTCCGACGCGGCCGAGAGACCGCGGCTTGATGCCTATTTGACGAACGCTTTGGGCGCTCGCACCTCTGGCACAACCCCTGCAGACACTTCTTCGTGGCCAGGAAGCCCACACCTTCTTTGAGGAAAGACAGAACCATGACCCTGACCGAATTCCTCGTCCTGCTCGTCATCGGAGGCGTCAGCGGTGCCATCTCTCAATCCATCGTGGGCTGGAGCCGCGGCGGCTGCTTCGCCTCGATCGGCGTCGGCTTCGTCGGCTCCGCGCTCGGCACCTACCTCGCCCGCTCCGTCGGCCTGCCCGAGCTTTTTACCCTGCAGGTCGGCGGCGTTGCCTTCCCGATCGTGTGGTCGATCCTCGGCGGTACGCTCTTCGTGGCCTTTCTCGCCCTGATCAGCCGCTCGGGTCGCCGCCGCCGCTGACCGAACCCCAAACCGATCTACCCCGCTCCCTTTTACTCCCCGCATCGAGGACATCACGATGAGCAAAATTCCCGCTTTCCCGCGATCGATCCAGTTCGCGCTCGCCGGCCTCCTGCTCCTGACCTCCGCCGCCTGCACCGGCAACCAGACCCTCGGCGAGGAAATCGACGACGCGGTGATCACGTCCAAGATCGAGGCCAAAATGGCCGCCGACCCCGAGGTGAGCGCCTTTAAAGTCGACGTCGACACCGACAACGGCGTCGTGCGGCTGAGCGGCGTGGTCGAGGACCGACGCGCCAAGGAGGAGGCCGAAGATTTGGCCGAGAGCACCCAGGGCGTTCAGCGCGTGATCAACGACATCACGGTCGGTAAGCTGAGCGCGGGCGAACGCCTCGGCGATGTCGGCATCACCGCCAGGGTCAAGGCCCGCCTGGCGGCCGATCCCGAGGTCAACCCTTTCGATATCGACGTCGACACCGACGCCGGCGTGGTGACCCTGAGCGGCGTGGTCAAGAACCGCAAGGTGCGCCGGGAAGCCGTCGACCTCGCTGAAGGCGTCGAGGGCGTTGTCAGGGTGCGCAACCGGCTGAAGCTCGAGTCCCAGTGAGCTTCCGGATCGGATTTTTCCCTGCCTTCGGCGATCATCCGCCGCGGCGGCGGTCTGCGGAACGATAGGATCGAAGGCAGCCCGGCGCCGTCGGGCCCTCCAGCCCCGCTCTCAAAGCTCCGCCTTGAGCGGGGCAGCAACTCCGCAAAGCATCCGCCTCACCATGAACCGCGATCCGGAGATGGTCACCCAACTGCTGCACCGCTGGCGCGGCGGAGAGAGCGACGCGGCCGCCGAGCTGCTGCCGATCGTCTACCAAGAGCTGCGGCAGGTGGCGGCCAAATACCTGCGCAGCGAGCGCGGCGGCCACACTCTCCAAACCACCGCCCTGGTGCACGAGGCGTATTTACGCCTCACCGGGGGCAATGAGCTGGCCGTCAAAGACCGGGCGCATTTCTTTCGCATCGCCGCGCAAACCATGCGTCGGGTTCTGGTCGATCACGCTCGCAAGCAGCACGCCGACAAGCGGGTCGGCGCCCATCAGAAGATCGACTTCGGCGAGGTCGTCCTGGCCTCGGCGCCCCCCGACTTCAAGATTCTGGCCGTGCACGACGCCCTGGAGCTGCTGGCCGAGATCCAGCCGCGACAGGCCAGGCTGGTGGAGCTGCTCTATTTCGGTGGGCTGACCCAGGAAGAGGCGGCCGAAGCCCTCGACATCTCCCTCTCCACCCTGGCGCGCGACTGGCGGGTGGCCCGGCGCTGGCTCTACGCCCAGCTGGCCCACGGCACCTGAAGGCCGCCTCCCGAAAACGGACCGCCCGAACAGGAAGAACCCTCCCTCATGAGCACCCCCTCACCCACCATTCAGGCCGTCGAAGGGAGCCTCGCCTGGCGCGGCTCGGAAATCGCCCAAACCCCGGGCTGGCATTACGTGATGAACGCCTCGGAGATCGCCGAGGTCCAGGCCGCTCTGGCCGCCTGCGCCGAGCTGCCCCGCGACTCGGTCACCGCCGGCACCTTCCCGCTCCCCACCCTGAGCGCCCGGCTCCGGGACCTGAGGCAGATCCTCGAGAGCGGCGTCGGCAGCTGCCTTCTCGGCGGCTGGCCGACCGAAGACCACGACGTCGCGACCAACGAGCGCGTGTTCTGGGGGCTCTCCCACCATCTGGGCACGGCGATTTCCCAGAGCGCCCAGGGCGAGAAGATCTTCCACGTGCGCGACTCCGGCTTCAAGATGGGGCACCCCAAGGCGCGCGGACCCAACACCTCGCGCGGCCTCTCTTTC
>JBCCLG010000128.1:0-9860 GCA_039027015.1 Acidobacteriota bacterium
CAGCGGCCTGGGCGTCTCGAGGCCGTAGGGCGAGGAGGCGACGGCCCGCTGCGCCCCGGCCTCGTCGAGCACCAGGGCCTTGGTGGCCGTGGTCGAGACGTCGAGTCCGAGGAAGACGGGCGGCGACGGCGACGGCATCAGTCGGGAATGACGGTCGAGGTCGCGTCTCCGAGGCTCGGCAAGCGGCTTCTCGCCGGCGCCCGCTGGCGGATCAGGTAGCCCTCCAGCCAGCCTCGATGGCGATCTGGATTGACGGCCGCCTCGACGATCGCCGCGTGGTCGAAGCCCTCGATGCGGTCGTTGGCGGCGCGCAGGGCGTCGATGGAGTTTTTGAGCGCCACGTCCACCGGCATGCGCTCGGGGTTGACGTCGATGCCGAAGAGCCCGGTATAGCCGTGCATCTTCAGGGTGTAGAGGCCGGCCTCCATCTGCTCCGGCGAGATCACGCCGACGTTCAGATCCTGGTCGTAGTTGCCCAGGGGCTGGGAATTCCAGTGGGTGTGCGCCAGACGGCCCTCGGAGAGCGGCCAGGAGAGGGCGTAGGGCAGATCCTCAAAGCCCATCATCAAATGGCCGATCTCGGGATTCATGCACAGCAGCCGGTGGCCCTCCTCGAGCCAGCGGCGGTTCTCCTCGGCGCGCAAGGACGACTCCACCTGGTGCGCGAGAAGCAGGCCCTCGGGCGTCAGGCCGTAGAGGATGCGGCCCCGCGGCTCGTAGGGCTTGGGCTCGAAGGCGATGCGCATGCCGGGAGCGGCGTCCATCGCCTCGGCCAGGCCGCTCGCGAAGCGCTGACGCATGGCGACCATGTCGATCCCGAAGGGATTCTCGTAGCCGTCGATGCCGGCCCACACCACGCAGAAGTCCGCGTCGAGCTCCTTGGCGAGCTGCAGCGAGTCGCGGGTGCGGTCGATGGCGGCCTGGCGCGGTCCCGACAGGGGATTCGAGAGGGACCCGAACTCGAACTGCCGATCGTAGAAGAGCAGCGGAATCACCGTGACGAGGGCGATCCCCGTATCGCGGCTGAACGCCTTCCAGATCTCGAGATTCTCGCCGTTGATCTCGTTTGGGTAGTGGGCCTCGAGCCCCATCAGACCGTAGGGCTTGAGGCTGGCGGCGATCTCGAGCCTGGCCTCAAGGTCGAGATCTTTTTTGTATTTGCCGTGGAAGCGGCTGTCCGCCGGCGAGAAAAACCAGATGCCGGCGGTGAATTTGAGATCCAGCTCGAAGCTTTCGAGGTGGCGGACGAGCTCCTCGGGGGTGCGGGCCTCCTGCTGGCCCCTCAGGTCGACTCTCGGCATGGCGGATCAGCCGTCGAGGCCGAAGCCGTAGGCGAAGAGCGGATCGTAGCCCGCGTCGCCGGTTTTGACGGTGACCTGATCGAGGGTGCGCGGCCAGGTGAAGCTCAGCCGGCCGCTCGCCGGGTGATCGCCGAAGAGCACGTCGGCCACGCCCTCACCCTCGGTGCCCGGCAGCCAGGCGGCCACCAGAGCCCGGCTCTGATCGAGCACCGGGCCGAGGAGCATCGGGCGACCCGAGATCAGCACCGTGACCACCGGCACGCCGCTCGACGACGCGCGCTCGACGGCGCCCAGATCCGCGGCGTCGAGCTGCAGGTCCACGCGGTCTCCCATCATCTCGGCGTAGGGGGTCTCGCCGATCACCGCCACCACCACGTCGGCGCCCTCGGCGCCCGAGCCGTCTCTGGAGAAGGTCACCTCGGTATCGCCCGAGACCGCGCCGCGAATCGCCTCCAGCACCGTGGTGCCCTCGGTGATCTCGCCGCTGGCGCCCTGCCACTGGATGCTCCAGCCGCCGCACTGATTGCCCAGGTCATCGGCGCTCTTGCCGACCACGTGGATGCGCCGGGCGCTCTTGGAGAGGGGCAGGGCCGAGGCCTCGTTCTTGAGCAGCACCAGCGACTTGGCGACCGCCTCGCGGCCCAGCTGACGATGTTCGGCGCTGCCGGTGCGCTCGGCGAGGGCCCGGTCGGCCTTGGGCGAGTAGCCCTCGTCCATCAGGCCCGTGGCGAATTTGACCCGCAGGATTCGGCGCACCGCGTCGTCGATGCGCTCCATGGGCACCGTGCCCTCCTCCACCAGCTCGAGCAGCAGCTCGAAGAACTCCCGGTAGCGATCGGGCACCATCACCATGTCCATTCCGGCGTTGATCGAGTGCGCGATATCGCTTTTATAGTCGCCGGGCAGAGCGTCGATGGCCGCCCAGTCGGAGATCAAAAAGCCCTCAAAGCCCAGCTCTTCCTTGAGCACGTCGGTCAGGAGGTAGCGGTGGCCGGAGAGAAGCTCGCCGTTCCAGCTCGAGAAAGACGGCATGATCGAGGCCAGGCCGGCGTCCAGGGCCTTGAGGTAGGGCGGAATGTGCAGCTCGCGAAGGCGCTTCTCGTCCATCACCGTATCGCCGCGGTCGAGGGGCCAGTTGGTGGCCAAGGTGTCGGCGCGCCCCGACTCGTCGAACACGGAGTCGGGCACGTCATCCTTGGGGGCGCCGGTGCCGAAGGTCGTGCCGCCGTCGCCCACCCAATGCTTGGCGCAGCCGAGAACGGCCTCGTCGCTGCCGATGCCGCCCTCCTGCAGGCCGACGAGGGCTGCGACGCCCAGCTCGGTCGCCAGGTCCGGATCCTCGCCGAAGCCCTCGTAGGTGCGGCCCCAGCGAATGTCCTGGGGCACGGCCACGCAGGGCGAGAAATTCCAGTTGATGGCCGTCGAGCGAACCTCCACCGCCGTGGCGCGGTTGATCCGGCGCACCAAATCCGCGTCGCGGGTCGCCCCGAGCCCGATGTTGTGCGGGAAGATTACGGCACCCACCACGTTGTTGTGCCCGTGGACGGCGTCCACGCCGTAGAGCAGCGGAATCCCAAGGCGGGTCGACATCGCCTGCTTCTGGTAGCGCTCGACCATCGAGCGCCAGTCGTCCAATGTGTTCTCCGGTGAAGGATCCGAGCCGCCGCCCGAGAGCACCGAGCCCAGGAAGTATTTGGCGATATCGCTCTCGGACTTGAGATAGCTCATGTCGGCCTGGGTCATTTGGCCGACCTTCTCCTCCAGGGTCATCTCGGAGAGGATGCCGTCAATGCGCGCGTCGTAGATCTTGCCGTTGAAGCGCTGGGCGCGATCGGTCTTGAGCGCGGCGGGACCGCCGGATCGCGCGGACTCCCAGGCCCTGGAGGCGGAGGCGGCCGAGCTTTCCGTGGCGGCGGGGGTCGACGCGGGCGCCGCGCTGCGGGCGGCGGGGGCGCAGCCGCTCGAGGCCACCAGGAGAGAAGCCACGAGAGCGGCGAGGAGCGCCGGCACGCCGGCTGATCTTGGACTTCGGTCGCAAAGGGGGTCTCTCATCATCATCTCCAGTTCACCAGCGAGAGGCGCCGCGGGCGCCGGGGGTGGCCAGATTTAGGTCGGACGGGTCGTGGGGTTCGGTGTGCGAGGGGAGAAGAATCGCCGAATCCTCAGCGGGGCGGATCCGAGGTTCATCCGTTCATCAAGGCGCGGACGCGACCGTCAGCGTCACCTCACGGCCTTTGAGGTCTTCGGGCGCCGAGCTGGGGCCGACGCTCAAGAGGAACTCGCCGGGCTCGACACGGCGCTTTTTGGCCAGGTCCCACATCTCCAGCTCTTCGGGGCCGATCCGGAAGCTCACCGTTCGGCTCTCGCCGGGCTCGAGGCGGATGCGCTCGAAGGCCCTGAGCTCTCTCACCGGGCGGGTGACCGAGCTGAAGACGTCGCGGATGTAGAGCTGGACCACCTCGTCGCCGGTGACCGAGCCTGTGTTGGTGACCGGAACGCTGAGCTGAGTGGATCCGTCGGGCGCGATGGTGGCATCCTCGAGCGTCGGCGCGCCGTAGGAAAAACTCGTGTAGGAGAGGCCGAAGCCAAAAGGCCACAGGGGCTCGGTGGTGTCGAAGAGGTAGCCTCGCCGCGCCGTCGGCTTGTAGTTGTAGAAGACCGGCAGATGGCCCGCCGAGCGCGGCACGGAAACCGGCAGCCTGCCGCCCGGGTTGACCTCGCCAAAAAGCACGCGGGCAAGAGCGGTGCCGGTCTCCTGACCGAGATACCAGGCGTCGAGAATCGCCGGCGCCCGCTCCTTGATCTCCGTGATGGCCAGCGGGCGGCCGTGGATCATCACCACCACCGTCGGCACCCCGGTCGCCGCGATGGCCTGGAAGAGCTCGTTCTGCTCGCCGACCAGCTGCAGACTGGTGCGATCCCCCAGATGGTTCTCGGCCCAGGCCTCGCGGCTGGTCTCCTCGTTGTCGCCGATCGCCAGAACCACCACGTCCGCCGCGCGGGCGACCTCGACGGCCTCCTCAATCAGGCGCAGGTTCTCGTCGCGGTCCCACAGCACGACGTCGTCGCCGAACCAGTTGCGCGTCTCGGTGATGTGAACGCCCTGGGCGTGGACCACCTCGACCTCGGTGCCCTCGAGAAAGCGCTCCACCCCCTCGAGCAGGCTGACCGTGCGGGTGGGCTTGTCGGTGTAGCCGCCGAGGATGGTCTCCGCGGCGTTGGGGCCGATCACCGCTACCCGGCGCAGGGACTTAGCGTCGAGGGGCAGGAGATCGCCCTCGTTCTTGAGCAGGGTGACGGCCTGCTCGGCCGCCCGCTCGTTGATCTTCCGCGCCGCGGGATCGTCCACCAGGCTCTCGGCTAGCTCGGCGTCGGCGTAGGGATCCTCAAACAGGCCGGCGAGAAATTTACCGCGCAGAAGGCGCTTCACGGAGCGGTCGATCTGCTCCTCGGGAACGGCGCCGGATCGCACCTGCTCCGTCAGCGTCGGGTACGCCTTGGGGTTGGGCAGCTCGATATCCACCCCGGCCGCGACCGCCAGGCGAGCCGCGGCCTCGAGGCTATCGGCCACCGCGTGGCGGTCGCGCAATTCCCCAATCGCGTAATAGTCGGCCACCACGAAGCCATCGAAATCCCACTCGCCGCGCAGCACCTCGCCGAGCAGCCAGCGGTTGGCGTGCGAGGGCACGCCGTCGATCTCGTTGTAGGAGGCCATCACGGCCATGGCGCCGGCCTCGCGCACGGCGCGCTCGAAGGGCGGGAAGAAGAAATTTCGCAGGGTCCGCTCTGAAATGCTGGCCGGGCCGACGTTGGTGCCGCTCTCGGGCTGGCCGTGGCCGGTCATGTGCTTGAGCGTCGCCATCACGCGGTCTTCCCCGAGCGGCTCGGTCGCGGCTCCCTGCAGGCCGCCCCGGAAGTCTGCGCCCTGAAAACCGCGCACCGAGGCCAGCCCCATCTCGGAGACCAGGAAGGGATCCTCGCCATAGGTCTCCTCGATGCGGCCCCAGCGGGCGTCCCGGGCGACGTCGACCACGGGGGTGAGCGCCAGCCTGGAGCCGCGCGAGCGGATCTCCCGGGCGACGACGGTGTAGACCTCCTCAACCAGCTCAGGATCCCAGGTCGAGGCGAGGGCTATGGCCTGCGGAAAGACCGTGCCGCCCGGCGCCTGAAAGCCATGCAGCCCCTCCTCGTGAAAGAGAACGGGAATGCCGAGGCGGGTCTTCTCAACCGCGAAGCGCTGAATCGCGTTCACCAGGCGGACGGTGTCCCGCGGCGTTCTGCCCGGCGTCACCCCGGGGATTCCGCGCTGCCACATGTCGGACGGACGGGCGATCTGGCCCGCCCCCAAGGGCATGACCTCGGCCGCCTTGGCCGCGTCGAAGTTGCCGTCCTCGTCGAGCAACAGATTCTTGTCCCTCCACAGACAGAGCATCTGCGCCACCTTCTCCTCGAGGGTCATGCGACCGAGAAGGTCCGCCACCCGAAGGTCGACGTTGAGGCTAGCGTCCCGGTAAGGGGGAGGAGACGAGGCGCCTGAGGAGCCCTGCTCGGCCGAGGCGGCCTGAGGTGAGGGCGCCGCCTCGGAGGGCGCTGCGGCCAGCAGCCCGAGGAGCGTGAGGAGGGTGAGCGCGCTTACCAGCCTGCCTAGACGCCGGGCGCGCGTCTCCCTCGGGTCGTTGAAGGTCTGGGCGACGACGCGCGCGGGTCGTTCCCGCCTCATGAGAAATCCAGGGGTGAGAGCATGCGGGAACTAGGCCTCCGCGAACGTTGAGTGGGGGATCAGGCGGCGAAGAAGAAGGTCGAGAAGTAGACCATCACGATCGCTACCAGGCCGATCATCACGAAGCTCAGGATCTTGTCCTGGCGGCGCTTGTCGGGGTCGGACGTGATGCGCTCGCCGTCACTCTCGCCGCCGCGCACGGCATTCGCCGAACCGAAGGTCAGGCCGTCGGTCTTCTCAGGCGGCGGCGGCGCGGTCAGCAGACTGACCACCACCAGCACCCCGGAGCACACCAGGAAGAGCACCGCCGCGAAGTTCATGAAGTTGACCGTGGCGTACAGCTCGAAAAAGCCCGTCAGGCCGTCGCGGTTCAGCTCGAGAACCAGGCGCAGAAGGCCGAGCACGAAGCCCGTGGCGAGAGACGCCATGGCGCCCGCGGCGTTCAGCCGGCTCCACAGCAAACCGAGCAGAAAGACGGCGGTGATCGGCGGCGAGATGTAGGCCTGCACGCTCTGCAGATATTGGTAGAGCACGCCGGAGATGTTGGACATCAGCGGGATCCAGGCCAGGCCGAGACCGACCAGGATGACGGTCGCGCCTTGACCGACCCGCACCAGGTGCTTCTCCGAAGCCTCCGGCCGGAGCTTCTTGTAGATGTCGAGGGTGATCAGGGTCGAGCAGGAGTTGAACACCGAGGACAGGCTGCTCATGAGGGCCGCGATCAGGCCGGCGACCACCAGGCCGCGAAGGCCCGAGGGCAGGAGCGCGCCAACCAGGGTCGGCAGCGCCTGATCGGGCGACTCGAGGGTGATCTGACCGCTTTGGGCCAGGCAGTAGGCGATGACGCCGGGCAGCACGAAGATGAAGAGCGGCAGCTGCTTGAGGAAGCCGGCGAAAATCGTGCCGCGGCGGGCGTCGTCGATGCCGCGGGCGGAGAGGGTGCGCTGGACGATGAATTGGTCGGTGCACCAGTACCAAACGGCGATGATCGGCGCGCCGAAGACCAGGCCGGTCCACGGAAAGTCCGGGTGCGAGATGTCCTTCCAAATGTTGAAGAACCCGGGCTCGGCGGCGGCCACCATCTCGCCCCAGCCGCCGAGCTTGGAGAAGCCCACGAGGGTGACGGCGCCGGCTCCCACGATCAGCACGATGGCCTGCATCATGTCGGTGTAGACCACCGCGCGCAGGCCTCCGAAAACCGTGTAGAGGCCGGTGATCACCACCACCGTCACCGCGCCGGTCCAGAAGCTGATGCCGAGCAGCGACTCGAAGACCACGCCGCCAGCGTAGATCGTGACCGAGATCTTGGTGAGCACGTAGCCGATCACCGAGATCACGGACAGGTACCAGCGAGCCGCCGGGGAGTAGCGCCGCTCGAGGAACTCGGGCATGGTGAAGGCGCCGCTCTTGACGTAGAACGGCACGAAAAACCAGCCGAGCAGCAGCAGGATCAGGGATGCCTGCAGCTCGAACTGACCCATGACTAGGCCGGAGGAAGCGCCCGCGCCGGCCAGGCCGACCAGATGCTCCGAGCCGATATTCGACGCGAAGAGCGAGGCGCCGACCACGAACCAGCCGATATTGCGGCCGGCCAGGAAGTAGTCCGTCGAGGACTCTCCCCGCTTCTCCTGGATGATGGTCCAGGCGGCGATGCCGATGATGACCGCGAAGTAGGCGGCGACGACGATCCAGTCGAGGGTGCTAATGCCCATCTGATCTCCAGGCTTGAGGCGGCGCGCGCTCGATGCGTGAGAAGGAAAGAAGCCGTTCTATCTAGTGAAGATATACGAGCCGCCGCTCTCGCGCCGAGACTTGCCAGGTGCCGAGGCTTGCCCGGTGTCGAGGCTTGCCGAGGCCGAGGCTCAGGAGCGGCGCCGCGGCGGCGGCGGCATCATGAGACGAACGGAAATCGTAGCGGAGCGGAGCGAGGCAAAAAATGAGGCGGCGCGCCCCCAGGCGCGCCGCCAGCCGCAATGAGATCAGAAGGAGATCTTCAGGCCGAGCTGAACCTGACGCGGATCCCTCGCCGCCTGCGCCTGGCCGAAGTTGCCCGGCAGGTCGGCGGAGAGGATGCGGGTGGCGCTGGCGAGCGGAGCATCGAGCACGACGTTGGTCGGCGTGATGACGTTCTGGACGCTGCCCGAGACGTAGTTCGTCTGGTTGGTCAGGTTGAAAATCTCGAACCTCAGCTGCGCGCTGAAGCGGTTGCTGAGCCGGATGTTCTTGTAGAACGAGAGGTCGACCTGGAAGAAATCCGGGCCTTCGCACTCGAAGCGCTCGGCGAATTGCCGGGTGTCGCCCAGCACCGCACCGTTGATGGTGAAGGCGCCGGGGTTGATGATCTGGTCGCCGCTGCCGCCGCACGGCTGGCCGGTGCGCAGCGGACGGTTGTTCTGGGCGAAGCCCGTACCGCCGATGCCGCCACCGCCCAGACCGGGCACGCTGGTGACGTAGACGTCGATCGGGGTGCCGGTGGAGTACGAGACGACGGCGCCGACGGTCCAGTCGCCGAGCACGTGCTCGAGAAATCCGCCGGTGCCCTCCAAGGTCGGCAGGTTCCAGATCAGGCTGGCGTTCAGCACGTGCTCGCGGAAGAGCGCGGCGTTGCCGAAGTCGAGGTCGATTTCGCGGTCGGTGATCTGGGTGTCCGACGAGCCGGCGCCGGAGTCGGCGAGGCTGTCGTTAGCCTTGAACCGCGACCAGGTGTAGGCCACCTGGAGGCGCGAGCCGCGACCGAAGCGACTCTGGAAGAGGGTCTGCAGCGAGTCGTACTCGGACTCACCGTTGTTCTCCCAGAAGATGATCTGGTCGCCTCCGCCGTTAAAGAACGGCCGCAGGGAGCCGTCGCCGTTGCCGCCGGCGCGGATGAAGTCCAGACGATCGGAGACGCCGTTGCCGTTGAGATCCGCCGAGGGCACTCCGTTGATGTCGGAGCGGCGCACCAGGTGACGTCCCCGGTTGCCGACGTAGCCCACCTCGATGGTTGAGTTGGACGACAGACGCTGTTCCCAGGTCACGTTGAACTGGAAGTTGTAGGGCGTCTCGTTGTTGGGATCGATGCCGCGGTTGGGCACGCCGAAGGCGCTCGAGAAGCCGCCCGAGGGCAGCGGGTCGTCGAGGGTGCGGGTGCCGGCGGTGTTGCGCACGAACGGCGGCTGGCCGCCGAAGTCGAGCTGGATGTTGACGCGCTCGCGCTGGAAGTACTGGCCAAAACCGGCGCGGATCACGCTGTTGCCGGTGCCGTTGATGTCCCAGGCAAGGCCGAGGCGCGGGGCGAAGTTGTTGGTGTCGTCCTCGACGAAGCCGCGGTTGACGCCCACGCCACCGCCGAGCAGGCCGGCGTCGGCGCACGGGCTGGTGCCCGGAGCCTGGGCCAAACCGTTGCAGGCATCGCCGCCGAGGGCCGCGTTGAAGAGGGCCGGGTCGAAGGCGGCGATCGCGTTGTTGGTGTCGAAGGGCGCCTCGAAGAACGAGTAGCGCACGCCGTAGTCGATGGTCAGGTTATCGGCCACCTTCCAGGAATCGCCGACGTAGGCTTCGATGTCGGTCCAGTTCAGCTCGGGAGCCGGCTGGCTCGAGGCTTCGCTGAAGCCGTGCAGCATGTTGCGAATCAGGATGTCGCCGATGCGGTTGCCGCTGTTGCCGCCGCCTGAGGCCAGGCCGGTGGCGCCCCAGAACTGCGGCGCCTCAAAACCGGAAGAGCCGCAGCAGTTCTCGGCCTTCTCGCTGTCGGTGTAGAGCACGCCGGCCTTGACGAAGTGATCGCCGAAAACCTGCTGGTAGTCGTTCTTGAACGACACCAGATCCAGCTCGTTGTTCCACGGCGAGATATTCCACAG
>JBCCLG010000129.1:0-9788 GCA_039027015.1 Acidobacteriota bacterium
CCCGCCGCCGCCCGCCGAGCCGCCGCCCGCCGAGCCGCCGGCCCGCCGGCCCCGGGCGGGCGACGCGCTCAATCTGTCGATTCTCTTAGACCTTCACAAGCTGCGCCCGCAGGGGGTGCAGGAGCTGGTCGAGAATTTTCTCGCCGGCGCCGAGCGCCGCGTCGAGGCGATCCAGCGCTCGGCCGAGCGCGCCGACAGCCTGGGTCTCGAGCGCGCGGCGCACAGCCTCAAGGGCAGCTGCGGCACCCTCGGAGCCATGCGCATGGCCCAGCTCTGCGCTCGCCTGGTGGAGAAGGCGCGGGGCGGCGAAACCGACGCCGCGCAGGCCGACGTGGAGGCGCTGGTGGTCGAGCACGGACGGGTCCAGGAGGCGTTCGGGCGCCAGCTCGAGGAGTGGACCTCGCGATGAGGGCGGCACCCGGAGCGGGCGCGTCCTGGCCTTGCGAGGCGGCTGAAGTATACTTCGCAGCTATATCCCGGAGCCGGACGCGGCGGAGCTCGCCGACGAGTCCGGACGAAACGGAGGATCGCCGTCCACGATCGTCCGCGGGTGGTCGCAGAGGTCTCGGGGATTGCCTCCGAAACTCCCTTCACGAATTCCATGTCGCCGCTTTCGTCGAAGCTGAAACGCATCCTCTTGGTGGAGGACGAGGTCGATATCCAGATGGTGGCCCGGCTGGCCCTGGAGGATGTCGGCGGCTTCGAGGTGTCGGTCTGCGCCTCGGGCGAAGAAGCCTTGCGCGACGGTCCGGGTTTCCGGCCGCAGCTGATCCTGCTCGACTTCATGATGCCGGGGGGCATGGACGGGCGCCTGACCCTCGAGGCTTTCCGCGGTTCCGAGGCCTTGGCCTCCGTGCCGGTGATTTTTCTCACCGCGCGCGCCCAGCTCGAAGAGGTCGAGGAATACCACCGACTCGGCGCGGTGGACGTCATCATCAAACCTTTCGATCCCATGACCCTGGCCGAGCAAATCGAAACGATCTGGGCCCGCCACGTGCGCCTCTCCGGCTGAGCCTCGGAGGCTGGCGATGAGCGATCCATCCGCGCCTCTTCTCTGGCGTCTGCGTCGTCTCAGCGCCCATCTCGGCGAGAAGTACGGCATCAGCCTCGGCGCCGCGTCCGTAGTCTGCGCCGCGAGCGTCCTGCCGCTGCTCGGCGGTCTTCTCTTTCGCCTGCGCGGGAGCGCGGCGGGCGCGCCCCTGACGGCGCCGGTCGAGTGGATGGCGGCGAGCCTGGCGCTGGTCGGCGGGCTCTTCGCCGCCGTGCGCTGGCGCGCCAGCTCGGGCCGGGAGCTGGAGGCCATGACCCTGGCCTTCGCGCTGCCCGCTGCCGCCCTGCTCGAGGTCTTCCAGGCCCAGCTGCCGGCGTGGGTCGCCGCGGCGCCCGGGCGGCTCGAGCTGGCGCAGGCGATGAGCTGGAACGCCTCCCGATGGTTTCTCGCCTTGAGCCTGACCGGCGGCCTGGCGGTGGCGTGGGCGACCCTGCGCGAGCCGCCGACCGTCCGGCTCCGCTGGCTGCTGCTCGCGGCCTCGGGCGCGGTGGGCTATTGCGCGCTGGCGCTGGCGGCCGAGACGCGCTCGGCGGCCGGCGCCCTGGAGCGCGTGCTGCAGCGCCCTTGGGAGATCGGGCCGCTTTTCTTCTTCATCCTCGCCGCCCTGCTGTGGGCGCTGCCGATCGTCGCCCGCCGGGGCAACGGGCTGAACCGCGGCCTGCTGCTCTCCTTCATTCCCCAGGCGGTGTGCCAGATCGAGATGCTGGTCGGCTCGACGGCGGGCGGTCAGTGGCAGAAGTTGCTGGCCTTCGGCGTGGTGGTGGGCGGCGGCGTGGCCGATTACGCCTCTTCCCAGCGCGGCCACGAGAGCGCCCGGCAGCAGCGGCAGGAGGCCGAGGAAGAGCTGCGCACCGCAACCGCCGAGCTGGAGGTCAACGAGGTCAAGCGGCGGCAGGCGGAGGCCTCCCTGCGCATGCTGGCCAAGGCGGTGGAGACCATGAGTCTAGGCGTCACCATCACCGATATGGACGGCCGCATCGTCTACGTCAATCCGGCGGACGCCCGCATGCACGGCTACACCGTCAGCCAGCTGATGGGCAGCGACTCCTCGGTTTACGCCTCCGAGAGCGCGCTCGAGGGCGGCTTCTTCGGGGTCGAGCCGTGGGCGCGCGAGCGCATCAACCGCACCCAGTCAGGGGAGACCTTCCCGGTGCGGCTGGTGTCCGACCGCGTGCGCGACGAGTTCGGGCAGCCCATCGCCACGGTGACGCTGTGCGAAGACATCCGGGAGCGCATCCGGATCCGCGAGGCGCTGGAGCGTCGGGATCGGGTGCTCGAGGCGGTGGCCTTCGCCGCCGAGCGCTTCCTCTCCGAGTCGAGCTGGGACGAGAGCGTCGGCGAGGTGCTGGCCAGGCTGGGCCGGGCGACGGAGGTGTCCTGCGTGTACCTCGACTTGATCGACGAGCACCACCCGTTCGGCGCCGACGACGTGACCTATTTTTGGTCGATGGATCAGGAGCACGGCGGGGCCGGACCCGATCCGATAGACCTTCAGCGCCGCCGCTTCCTGCCCGCCCGCTGGGAACAGCGGCTGCGCGTCGGCGACATGGTCTCGGGGCGTCTGGCGGATCTGCCCAAGACCGAGAAGGCGCAGCTCGAGGCCCTGGGCGTCGGCTCGGTGGCGGTGGTTCCGCTCTTCGTGCGCGGGGCCTGGGCGGGGTATCTCTGCCTCGAATCCCGGGTCGCGGGCCGCGACTGGTCGAACGCCGAGCTGGAGGCCCTGCGCACCGCTTCCCGCACGCTGGCCGCCTCCATCGAGCGGCGGCGCGACGAGGAGGCGCTGGCCACCAGCGAGGCCAAATACCGCGATCTGCTGGAAAACGCCCACGACCTCATCCAGAGCGTGGCGCCCGACGGGCGCTTCCAGTTTGTCAACCGAGCTTGGAAAGAGACCCTCGGCTACAGCGATGAGGAGGTTCGCTCGCTGACCATCTGGCAGGTGGTGCGACCCGCCAGCGAGGGGCCGCGCCGCGACGTGCTGCAGAGCATGCTGGTCAACGACGGCCAGGGCCGCGTCGAGGCCCTCTTCATCGCCAAGGACGGGCGCGAGATTGCCGTCGAGGGCGTGGTGACCTGCCGCTACCAGGACGGCCTGCCGGTGGCCGCCCAGGGCATCTTCAGAGATATCAGCGACCGCCACGCGGTCGACCGCATGAAGCAGGACTTCATCTCCACGGTCAGCCACGAGCTGCGCACCCCCTTGACCTCGATCATCGCCTCCCTGGGGCTGCTCGACAGCGACCGTCTGGCCGGCCGCCCCGACCGCCACCGCCAGCTGATCACCGTCGCCCACCGCAACAGCAACCGCCTGCTCAAGCTGATCAACAACCTGCTCGATCTGCAGAAGCTCTCGGCGCGCAAGATGACCTTCCGGCGCGATGCGGTCAGCGTGCGCGGGCTCCTCGAGGAGGCGGTGGCCGGCATCGAGGCCTACGCGGAGAAGTGCGACATCCGTCTGCAGCTCGAGCGGGTGTCGCCCGAGCTCCAGGTTTTGGGCGATCGCGACCGCCTGATGCAGGTGCTCAACAATTTACTTTCCAACGCGATCAAATTCTCGCCGGCCGGCGAGGTGGTGACCGTCGGCAGCAGCCTGGAGGACCACCGCGTGCTGCTCACCGTGGCCGACAACGGGCCCGGCATCAGCGACGAATTCCGCGGTCGGCTGTTCGATCAATTCACCCAGGCCGACCCCTCCAAGACCCGAGCTTCGGGCGGCTCGGGCCTGGGGCTCAACATCGCCAAAGGCTTTACCGAGGGCATGGGCGGGCATCTCGAGCTGGAAACTCAAATCGGCCGCGGCACGACCTTCTTTGTCGATTTGCCTGGCGCCTGATCCGCCCCTCGCGCGCTCGCCTCTCTCTTGGGTCGAGAGCCCGGCGCGTCCGCATTCCTGCCGGGCTCCCGCGAATCGAGCCGTAATGCCCGCTGTAAGGGCATCCTTTTGTAATGGGTAGTGGAGAGAGATGATGGCAACCGCGCCGGCGACAGCCGACCGACCAGTCGGAATGCCGGCAGAGATTCGGCGCATCGCCGCCCTCCTCGTCCTTCTACACGCTCTCGGCTGAGCGGCCCCGCCGGACCCCGGCTCCCTCCCCGCCGCCCCGCCCGATCTCTTTGGATTCGGAGTTCTGATGCGCAACCTAGCCCAGAAAAGAGCCCAGGCCACCAAGGCAGGCCCGGCGGCCCAAAACCATCAGCGACCGGCCGCCGACACGAGCCTCGTGGGCACCCTGGTGGACGCCCTCGCAAACCTGGGAGTGCGCCAGTCCTTCGGGGTCAGCGGCGGCGCGATCGCCCTGCTCTTCGACGCCCTCTCTGAGAGCCGCATTTCCCTGCATCATTTCCGGCACGAAACCGGCGCGGCCTTTGCCGCCACCGAGGCTCACTTCGCCTCGGGCCGCCCTACCGTGTGTTTCGCCACCACCGGCCCCGGAGCGCTCAACGCGCTGACCGGCATCACCGCGGCCAAATGGGACGGCGCCAAGGTGATCCTGCTCACCGGCGCCACCTCGGTGGCGCAGCGCGGCCGCTGGGCGACCCAGGAAACCAGCCCCTACACCCTGCCCCAGGACGCTCTCTACTCCAAGGGGGCGATTTTCGATTTCGCCGTCCGGATGGAAAGCGCGTCGGAGCTTCCCGAAGTGCTGCGGCGCCTTTCCCAGGGGCTCTCGCGGCCAGGCGGCTTCGTAGCCCACGTGTGCCTGCCCATGAGCCTCCAGGCCAGTCGGCTGCAGGCTCCGGCGCCCTGCCACTTCACGGCCGCCAAGCCGACGGCCCAGCCGAGCGAGGTGGAGCGTATCGCCCGCCTGCTGAAAAAAGAGGGCTTCGCCATTTGGGCGGGCTTCGGCGCCACCCAGGCCTCGGGCCTGGTGCGCGAGCTTTCGGAGCGCGCCTCGGCCAAGGTCTTCTGCTCGCCGCGCGGCAAAGGCATCATGCCCGAGGATCACGCCAACTACCTCGGCGTCTCCGGCCTCGGGGGCCATCCCGAGGTCACCGAGTACATGGTGCAGAACGATCCGGCTCGGGTCCTGGTTTTGGGCAGCCGCCTCGGCGAGGCGACGTCGTTCTGGGACCGCGATCTGGTGCCGCGACGAGGCTTCGTGCAGGTGGACTTCGACGCGGACGTGCCCGGTACCGCCTATCCGGACGTCGAGACCGTGGCGGTCCACGCCGAGATCAAGACTTTCCTCGAGGACCTTCTCGAGCACTTCCCCAAACAGGGCGCGGTCCGCGCGCCGCTGACCAGCCGGCGCTTCGGCGACCGCCGCCGCCGCGACGAGCGGCGCGAAGAGCGGGGGCCGGTGAGGCCGCAGGTGCTGATGGACGTCCTGCAGCACAAGGTGGTCGAAGACACCGAGGCCATCGTGCTGGCCGAGTGCGGCAACTCCTTCGCCTGGTGCAACCACCACCTGCGCTTCGATTCGGCCGGGCGCTACCGGGTCTCGACCCTCTTTGGCTCCATGGGCCACGCCGCCACCGGCGTGGTGGGCGCCGCCATGGCGCGCGGCGAGAAGGCCGTGGCGGTGGTGGGAGACGGCTCCATGCTGATGAATTGCGAGCTCAGCTCGGCGGCGCAATACGGCGTGCCCGCGGTGTGGGTGGTGCTCAACGACGCCGCCTACGGCATGTGCCGCGACGGGCATGGCGCCCTCGGCCTCGAGAGCGGCAAGGAGGCGATGGGCGTGCCCCGGGTCGACTTCGCGGCCATGGCCCGCTCGGTGGGGGCGGACGGCGTGCGCGTCGAGACCGAGGACATGCTCGAGGCCGCGTTCGATCAGGCGATGGCCGCCAGCGGGCCTTTCGTGATCGACGTCACGATCGACGAGCACGAGAAGTCGCCGCTCCTGGCGCGCTTCGAGAGCCTGATCAAGCAGGGCAGCTCCAAGCGCACCAAGCCCGACAACTCCGCCGCCGCCGGAGGCTGGGAGGTCTGAGACCCGCGGGCCGGCGGACGCCGCCGGCCGTGATCAGCTGGTGGGCAGGAACGAGTAGCCGGTGCCCCGCTGGGTGATCAGATAGCGCGGTCCGCCCGTTTTCGGCTCGATCTTCTGGCGCAGGCGGTGAATGTGGACCCGCAGGGTGTCCTCGTAGACCTCGTCGAGCGGCCAGATGCGCCCAAGCAGGTAGTCCGTGCGCACCGTCCGTCGGGCGTTGCTGATCAGGATGTGCAGCAGCTTGGTTTCGGTCGGCGTTAGGGACACCGCCTTTTCGTCGACGAACGCCTTCTTGTCGGCGAAGTCGATCGAGAGATGGTCGTCGATCACCGTGCAGGGCTCGAGCCGGAAGGAGAAATTTCCGATCCTGCGGATCACCCTCTTGACGCGCGCCGCCAGCTCGGGCGGGTGAAAGGGCTTAGTCACGTAGTCTTCGGCCACCTCGGTGATGGTGCTGACCTTGATGTCATCGTCGTCGATGGCGGTGAGCATCACCACCGGAAGGTCGCAATATTTCTGCACCGCCCGGCAGAGCTCGATGCCGGTGCGGCCGGGCATCATGATGTCGACCACCGCCAGATGAGGAAGGCCGTGTCGGTTGATTTGCGCCTCGGCCTCGTCGGCGGAGTGCGCCGTAATGACCTCGAAGCCCTCGAGCTCGAGCGTCACCTGAACGGTGGTGACGATGTCAGGGTCGTCGTCGACGACCAGGATTCGCTGGGCGGCTCCCGGTATCTCCACGTGCTTATCCCCTCGATGCTTGCCCGTCGACGCCCGGGAAACTCCGGTCACGGGCGGCCGGTTGAGATCTATTTCTCTGGGCCGCCATCATAACCCGGAAATCCCGGGATCGGCGAAGCTCGCTCGAGCGGGAGCCTAGCGCTTGATATCGATCGAGCCGTTGACGTTCTCGAGGCTGACCCGCGCGCTGCCGTTGCCCAGCCGGCCGCTCAGATCGCTGCCCACATACTCGCCCTTATCCACCCGCAGACCGAAGTCGTTGCTGATTCTGCCGTGCACGGTGGAGGCCTCGATCTCGGCGTCGGCGTCGCCCGGCAGGATGAGATCGATCGAGCCGTTGACCGACTCGACGTCCAGCCGCTGGCCGGAGCCCAGGCGCTCGAGCTCGAGGTCGATCGAGCCGTTGACCGAACTCAGCTCGAGGCTGCCGCTGAGCTCCCGTGCGTCGAGGTTGCCGTTGACCAGAGACGCCTCGATATCGCCGGAGAGTTCGCGCAGGTCGAGGGAGCCGTTGACCAGAGAGATCTCGCTCAGCTCGGCGCCGCGGGGCACCTTGAGGGTGAAATTCACCCGCGCCCAGTCCCGGCCCCAGCCGCCGCGCCGATTGGGCGAATCGGTTTCGATGCGCAGGCGGTCCGGATCGGCGTCGACCTCGATCTTGAGGGCGTCCACGCTGTCGCGGCTGGAGGCCTCGATCTGCGCCTCCAGGGAGACTTCGTCGCGGTCCCAACCCTCGATCGACACGTTGCCGTTCAGGTTTTGCAGGCTGATGCGGCCGTTCGGGGTGAGCTCGTAGGTTTCGCTCACGGTGCGCTCGGCGGCCGCGAGCGGCGCCGCGGCAAAGAGCAGAAGCAGCCCGAGGCAGGCGGCGGTCCAGGCCGTCCTCGGCGTCTGAGGGAGAGCGTTTGTGGGCATCATGGCGGCGACTCCTCGTGTGGGTCGAAACTCTGCTGAGCGGGCGGGGCCCGAATCTATCGCGTGGTCAAGCCGGCGAGCCGTCTCTCGGCCCGGGGCGTTGGCTGCGTTCTTCCTTAAGACGCCGCGCGGCCCTCGAGGGTTTGTTTTTCGGTCCGCGAATTGCCCAAAGCCGCGAGCGGAGGAGCTCCAGGCGGCTCAGACCACCAGCAGAATCCCCTCGGCCGGCTGCCCGGTGAGCTGGCCGAGGGCGCAGACGTACCAGGCGATCTGGCGCCGATAGGCCTCGCTGGCGGCGTCGGGCGCGTCCGGCGCGGCGAGGGCGGCGTCGGTCTTGAAGTCGACCACCGTCCAGGCGCCGTCCGAAAGCCAGGCGAGATCGATGACGCCCTCGAGGAGCAGGTCGCCGCCGCCCGCGCCCCGGAGCTTCAGGGAGTCGAGGGGGATCACAAACGGAGCCTCGCGCAGCACGCGATCCGCCTCGAGGAGCCCCTCGAGGGCCGGGTGCTCGAGGGCGGCGGAGGCCGCCCTGGCGGCGTGCTCGATCTCCTCCGGCGTGGCCAGAAGGCGTCTGCCGTGAAGGCGCGCCAGGCTCTCCGGAGCGGGCCTCGCCGCGGCGGCTTCCGGCGCTGAGCGGGAGAGAACGGCGTGCACCAGCGAGCCGAAGCGGCTGCCGCCGGGGCGTGCCGGCCCGTCCGCGGGGCCGCCCGCCGCGCGCTCGATGCGCACCTCCGGCGGGTTCGGCGGCCAGCGGGCAAACTCGGTGGCGGTCACCGTCTCGAGGCTCGGCGCCCGCCCCCGGCGCACGGCCTCCTCCCGCGCCTCGCGCCAGTCGATATAGGCGTCGAGCCCCTCCTCGAAAGCCTCGGCGTCGTCCGGGGCGAGAAGGCCCGTGAAGCGCACCCCGAGGGCGGCCCGGGGGCGCAGGTCGAGCTGATGGGGGTCCCACCACACCACCCGGTGCTCGACGGCTCTGGGTCGGTGCTCGCCGGGGCGAATCGGCGGGCCCTGGACGTAGCCGCGCGGGTCGCGCAGGAGGGTCGACGCCGAGAAGGGCGGGCAGCCGTCGGCCGGCCTCGAGTCCGTCGGCCGCTGGGGGTAGACGGCGTCGTCGAGCGGCTGGGTCCAGGCGTCCTTCCACGGGCGGGTGGCGAGGCCCGGCACCACCAGTAAATCGCGCGCCCGGGTGGCGGCCACGTAGGCCAGGCGCACCGCTTCCGCCCGATCGCGCCCGATCTCGAGGTCGCGCTCTTCGAGAAGCTCGTGGGGCGCCCAGCCGAGCAGGCGCCGGGCGCACAGCCGGCGCTCGGCGTCGAGGTGGAGGGAAGGCTCGCCGCCGGTCAGCCGGCAGGTGAGGTCGGCGAGCACCACCACGGGGAACTCGAGGCCCTTGGCGCCGTGCACGGTCATCACTCGGACGCCTTCGGCGCCCTCCTCGAAGGCCTGGGAGCCGCCGGTCCTGCCGGCCGCCGCCTCCTCGAGGCGGCGCACGAAGCCGCGGAAAGAGAGGCCCTCGCGGCGCTCGAAGGCGCGCGCCCGGTCGATGACTCTGAGCACGTTGGCGAGGGCCTGCTGGCCGGCCGGGCGCAGGGCGAGGGCGGCGTGGGCGCGGCAGTGCTCGAGCATGCGGTTGAGGGTCTCGGCGATCGGCAGACGATTGCGCTGCCGGTGCCAGGCGGCCAGCTCGGCGAGCGCCCGGGCGATCTCGCGCAGCTCGTCGTCTTCGCCCGCTTTCTCCTCGGCATCCTCAGAGTTTTCCAAGATCCGCAGGGGATCAAGGTTCCCGAAGCGCTCCTCGAAGCGGCGGAGCGCCTCTTCGCCGAAGCCAAAGAGGTCGCCCCCCAGAGTGGCGCGCACCGAGTCCGGATCGTCCGGCCACTCGATGGCGGCCAGGGCGAGCCTCAGCATCTCCACCTCCTCGCGCCGGTGCTCCCCGCGCCCGCCCGTCAGCAGATGGGGCACGCCGCGGCTCTCGAAGGCTTCCAGATAGGGCGCCACCACGTCGCGGCCCCAGCTCACCGTGCGCCGGAAGAGCACGCAGATGTGCCTGGGCTCGAGGGGGATTTCTCGGCCGGGCCGCTCGGGATCGTCGACCGTCCAGCCGCTCGAGCGCAGCATCCAGGAGATCAGCGCGGCCGTGGCGGCGG
>JBCCLG010000130.1:0-9774 GCA_039027015.1 Acidobacteriota bacterium
CGGCGAGGGCGGCGTCGCCGCCTCGGCTGGCGAGGGCGCCCAGAAGGCGGCACCAGTGGTCGAGGATGCGGCCGACAAAGGCCTTTGGGAAGCGGGCCTCCTCGGCGATGGCGAGTATCTCCAGGCGCTCGCCGGGAACCAGCAGCAGGGCCAGGGGATAGTTGCTCTGCTCGTGAAAGTCGGGCCGGCTCAGCTCGAGGGCTCGCTCCTCGCCGCCCGCGCCTTCGGGGTGATTTTCGATCACCACGATGTGGTCGAAGAGGGCCTCCGCCGCCGGCAGCTCGCTCCACTTTTGGATCGCCGCCATGGAGGCGAATTCGTAGGGCCTGGCCGCCAGCTGCCGGCTCTGGAGCCGGCGCAGCCAGTCGCCCACGGCGGCTTGCGGGTCGATCCGAACGCGCCTGGGGGAGGTGTCGATGAACAGGCCGACCGCCGACAGGATGCCGTCCAGCTCGGGAGGGCGGCCGGCGCTGGTGACGCCGAAGACCACGTCGCGCTCGCGGGCGTAGCGGCTCAGGAGGAGCGCCCAGGAGCCCTGGAGCACGGTCGCCAGGGTCACCCGCTGGGAGCGCGCGAAGGCCTCGAGAGCCCGGGTCTCGTGCGCCTCGAGAGAGCGGCTCTCCTGGCCCGGGCCGCGCGGCTGGATTTTTCTTCCGCCGCCCGGCGCGCGGTAGGCGTCGAGGCGGGTCGGCTTCGAGAATCCCTCGAGCTCGGCGCGCCAAAAGCTCTCCGCCGCGCCCCGGTCGCGCTCGCTGAGCCAGGCGATGTAGCGCTTGAAATCGAACGGCGGCTCGACGCCCGCCGGCCCGCCGCCGTCGCCTGACCCATCGCGCCGATACAGCTCCTCCAGCTCCGCGAGCAGCAGCCGGGCCGACCAGCCGTCGAGAATCAGGTGGTGGAAGCTCCACAGCCACAGCCAGGACGTCTCGCCCACCCGCCTCAGGGTCATGCGCGCGAGCGGCGCGTCCTCCAGGGCGAAGCCGCGGGCACGATCCTCGAGGATCAGCTCCGACCAGGTGACCTCGGGCTCCTCGATCCGCCGCCAGTCGTCGAGGTTCCACGCCATCTCGACCGCGCCGCGCACGATCTGTAGGGGCTCGTCGAGGCCGTCCCACAGGAAGGCCGTGCGCAGCGCGGCGTGCCGCTCCACGAGGCGGCGCCAGGCGCGCTGGAAGCGCTCGACGTCGAAGCTCGCGCCCTCGATGCGGTGGCTGATCTGGTCGACGTAAACGCCCCGCTCGAGCTCCTCGGAGAGGGCGTGAAAGAGCATGCCCTCCTGCATGGGGGAGAGCGTGTAGACGTCGGCGACGTTCTCGAAGCTCATCGCTTCCCTCCGCGCCCGAGCACCGCCGAGAGCTTGGAGAGCTTGGCGGCGTCAAGGTTGGCAAGGGGAAAGTCGGCGGCGCTTACCGGCCGCTCGGCGTCCCGGGGGGCGCCGTCGAGAACGTGGGTGATGAGCTCCTGGAGGATTCTCAGCTGGGCCTCCGCCTGGCGGGTTACGCCGGCCGCATCGTGGAGGCGCGGGTCGTAGGTCCAGCGGATCACCAGCTCCTGGTCCGGGGCCGCGGCGTCGACCTCGAGGGCGAAGCGCGGCGGCTCGCCCGCAGCGCGCACCAGCTCGAGGGGAGCCGCCGGGCGCAGGAGGGGCGAGGGCGAGAGTTCGCCGCGGCCCAGGTAGTTGAAGAGCAGCCCGGGCAGGTCGGCCTCCTGCAGGACCTCGTCGGAGCCGAAGGCGCGCAGCGCGCCGAACGTGGCCGGGCTGCTGGGCACCGAGCCCAAAGCTTCGCGCACCGTACGCAGCAGGCCCTCGGGGGATGGAGCGGCGCCGGCGAGGTCGAAGAAGAGCGGGTAGAAGGCGGTCATCCAGCCCACCGCGCGCGCCGCCTCGGCGGCCGCCGAGGCCATCGGCAGATCGCGTCCGTGGCCCTCGAGGGTGATGGCGAGGGCGTTCTGGCCGGTGGCCTCGAGGCGAGCTCCGAGCAGGGCGGCGATCAGCATCTCGTGGGGCCTCGCTCGGCCCGTCTTGGCGAGCTCGGCGAGCAGGCGCTCGGTGCGCTCGGCGTCGAGGCGAACGCTGACCGAGCGCGCCCCGGGGCCAGTCGAGCTCGCCTCGGCGGGAGGCGACGCCGCCGCGATTCGGCGGGCCGGCGCGGCGGAGAGCTGGCGCCGCCAGAAGCCCGCCTCGCCTGCCTGGCGCTCTGCCAGGGACTCGATGGACTCGGCGATGCGGCGCACGGACGCGGCCTCCCCCGCCAGCCCGCTCACTCTCTCACCGTCGCCGCCGCCGCTGCCGTAGAGGGCGGTGAGGTCTTCGAGCAGGATGGGCCACGAGACCGCGTCGACCAGAAGATGATGGGCGACGATCACCAGGCGCCCCGCCGAGAGGGGGCCGACCTGCAGGCACGCGCCCCACAGGCCGGCCTCGCCGGCCTCGAAGCCGCGGTCGATCCGCCGGTAGAGATCGTCCAGGGCCTCTGCGGGGGAGGCGCTCACCACCCGGAGAGGGGGCGCCACGTCCCCGGGCGCCGCCACCCGGGCCGACCACCCGCCCTCGGCAGAGCGCTCGAAGCGCAGCCGCAGGGCGTCATGGCGCCGGGCGAGGGCGCCGAGGGCCGCCTCGAGCCTGCGCGGCTCGAGGGGGCGCGCGGCGTCGAGGGTGACCGCCTGGTGCAGGCGGCGGGGGGATTCGAGATACCAGAGCTGCGCCGGCAGAAGACTCGCGGGACCCTCGGCCGGCAGCGCGCTCGGGGCCGAGGTGGGCACTTGGCCAGCCTCCTCCAGGGCGCGGGCGAGCTTGGCCACGGTGAGGGTTTCGAAGAGCCGCTCGGGGCTTAAGGGCAGGCCGCGGGAGAGGCCCCGGGCGACGATTTGGATGGCCAGGATGGAGTCGCCCCCGAGCTCGAAAAAGTTGTCGTCCACCCCCACCCGCGGCACGCGCAGGGTCTCGGACCACAGCTCGGCCAGGGCTTTCTCGGTGTCGGTTCGCGGCTCGACGTAGCCCTCGAGGGAGAGGCCCTGGCTGCCCGCCTCCGGAGCCTTGAGCGCCTCGCGGTCGACCTTGTCGTGGGCGGTGCGCGGCAGACTCTCCATGGCCACGAAGTCCGAGGGCACCATGAAGTCCGGCAGGCGCTCGCGCAGGAATTCGCGCAGCTCGGCGTCGAGCGCGCCCCGGCTCCGCGAGCCGGCCGCCTCGGCGCCGCCGGCCGGCTGGTAGAAGGCCACCAGTCGGGCGCCGAGCTTCTTCCCTTTCCGGGGCTCGTAGCCGATCTCCCGGCGCATGGCCTCGAGGCTCTCGTCGTCCAGGGAGTCGTCCAGCTCGTCGATCGCCGCGTCGCGGGTCTTATGGCCCATGCGCACGTCCCAGGCGTAGGGATGGGCGTAGTTGTGGAAGCCGCGCTCGGCGCGGTGGATTTTGATGCCGAGATCGTTGATCAGGCAGTTGGTCGAGCGGCCGGTGTCGCTCGGCCGCACCCACGGCACTCGGCGGTCGAGCACGGCGTACATCTCGTCGAGGGAGACGTCGGTGAAGCGGAAGAAGTCGAGGATCTGAACGTCCTCGAAGATGCTGTCGCTGGCGAAGACGGAGGTGTCGAGCAGCCGCGAAACCGCGTCATCGCTGCGGTGGTAGGCCTTCCTGGCCTCGAGCACCGTGCTGTCGATGCGCTCGGGGTCGAAGTCGAGGTCGGTGAAAAGCTCGCGGGTCAGGCGGGTTTCGAAGAGCTGGCCGCGCGACAGGCCGGTGATCAGGAAGGGGATGCCGCGCTGCTTGGCGATCGTGATGGCGAGGGTGTAGATCGTCTTGAAGCAGCCCTGGCAGACGTTCGAGAAGCGCTGCAGGCTGTCGACGAAGATTTTGTTCATCGCCGGCGTTTCGCCGAAAACGTGGTCGACCCCGAGATCGCGGGTGACGCGGCGGATGTTGCCCTTGGCCTGCTCGGAGATGAAGCCGTTGTCGAGGGTGAAGGCGAGCACGCGGTAGCCCATGTCGACCAGGCGGCAGAGCACGAAGGTGCTGTCCTTACCGCCGCTCAGGAGCGACAGGCAGTCGTAGGGCGCGCTCTCGGGCACGGCGTCGAGCAGGGCGCGAAAATCGTCTTCCGTGCGGAAGTAGCTGGCCACCTTGTGGCGGTATTTCTCGAAGGCGTGGCATTCGCCGCAAATACCGTCCTCCGCGAAGCGCGCCGCCGGGTGGTCTGAGGGCAGGCCGCAGCGCCGGCAGTTGTGCGCGTCCTCCCGGGGGGCTCCCGGTTCGACGCCGGCGCGCTCGGTGCCTTCGTCGATGGCCACGGCGCAGGCTGCGACCCGCGGGTGGTCGGCGAGGGTCGCCTCGATCTCCCCCAGCTCGATGCGCGCGCCGCGCACCTTCACCTGGTGATCGCGCCGCCCCAGGCAGTCGAGGGCCAGCCGGCCGCTCGGCAGGGTGATGAAGCGCGCCAGGTCGCCGGTGCGGTAGAGGCGGGTGCCCGGGACGGCGGGGGTCTCGACGAAGCGCTCGGCGGTGAGATCCGAGCGCGCCAGATAGCCGTCGGCCAGCGACGGGCCGCCGAGGTAGAGCTCACCGGGCACGCCCTCGGGAAGCAGGCGGCCGCCGGGGTCGAGCACGTAGGCGTCGAGGTCGGCGATCGGTCGGCCGATCGGTACCGTCGGCCGGGTGTCGGTCTCGGGATCGAAGACGTGGGCGACGCTGCCGACGGTGGCTTCGGTGGGGCCGTACTCGTTGTGCACCACCACGTGCTGACCGAAGAGGTCGCGGGCCCCCAGGGCCGCGTCGCGGGTCAGCGCCTCGCCGCCGAAGATCAGCTGGGCAACCCGCGCCGGGCCAGCGCCGGGCTGCGGCGCGCTGCGCAGGAGCGCGAGGTGGGAGGGCGTGAGCTTGATGAGGTCCACCGCGTCGTCGCGCACCACGTCGAGAAGCGCGAGGTCGGCCTGGTCGCCGGTCTCGGGATAGAGCACCACCCGGCCGCCGGTGACCAGCGGCACGAAGATCGAGGTCACCGTGAGATCGAAGCTGAGGGGCGAGAAGAGGGGCATGGAGAGGCCCCGCTCGTTCCCCTGCCGCCGGCCGGCTCCATGGTGGCTGCGGTAATAGTGCGCCGCCCACGAGACGTAATTCCACAGCGCGCCGTGGCTGATGATCACCCCCTTGGGGCGTCCGGTGGAGCCCGAGGTGTAGATCATGTAGGCGGTCGACTTTGGAGAGACGCCATCGCCGGCGAAGTCGCCGGAGCCCGAGAAATCGTCCGCGCCCGTGAACTCCTCGACCGCGAAGGCCGGAACCGCGCCCCAGGATCTCGAGTCGTCGCGGGTGATCAGGCAGGAGGCGCCGGCGTCCGAGAGCACCCACTCCTTGCGCTTGGCGGGCCAGCGGGGGTCGAGGGGAATGTAGGTGCCGCCGGCTTCGAGAACGGCCAAGAGCGCGATCACCACCTCCGGGCTGCGCTCGATCGAGAGGGCGGCGACGAACGGGCCGTCGCCCAGGCGCCGGCGCAGCTCGCGGGCCGCGGCCGCGCTGCGCCGCCGAAGCTCGCGGTAGCTCATCCGCCGATCGCCGCAGGCGAGGGCCACCGCGTCGGGCGTCTCCGCGGCGCGGCGGCCCATGGCCTCGAGCACGCTCGACTCCTCGGGCCGCGGGAAGCCCGCGCCGGCCTGGAAGTCCACCAGCTGGCGGCGGCGGTCGCGCTCATCCAGCAGCTCCACCGCCTCGATCGGCTGTTGCCAATCCTCGAGCATGGCGTCCATCAGGATCTCGAAGTGGCGCAGGGCCTCGCGGCTGCGCTCGCCCGGGAAGACTTCGCGGTTCAGGTCGAACTGCAGCCGCAAGCCGGCGTTCTCGAAGTCGTGCACGTGCAGGCGCAGGGGGTGCTCGCGGTCGTGATGGCCGGGGTGCAGCCACTCGGTGCGCACCGGCCTGCCGGCGAAGTCGCCGAAGGTGCCGCGGATGAAGTTCAGAATGGCGTGGAAGCTCTTGTTTTGCTGAGCGTCGCTGGCCCCCGGCGCGGCGTGGCGCAGAAAGTCGAAGGACGCCTGGCGCACCGCGGCGAGCAGATCCAAAAAGGAGTCGCCCTCGCCGATCTCGACCGCCATGGGGAAGACCTCGGTGAGCAGGCCGGGCATCTCGCGCAGGCGTGCGCTCGAGCGGTTGTGGGCCGGCGCGCCGAGGGTCAGGGAGCGCTCGCCGCTGACCCGGAACTGCCAGGCGCACAGCAGGGTGGCGAAGATTTGAAAGAGGCCCAGCTCGGCGGTGAGGGCCCCGACCTCGCGCCGGCGCGCCAGCTCGAGCAGGGCGGCCGCGCGCTCCTCGCCCAGCTCGAGGTCGAGGCGCTGGCTGGCCGTTCCGAGGGGCGCTTTCTCGCCGTAGAGGCGCGGCGGCGTGCGCTCGTGAAAGCCCTCCCAGTGTTCGCGGGTCCTGGAGGCGGCCGCCGCGGGCGGCTCCAGGCGGCGGCGCAGCTCGTCGCGGGCGTAGCTCTCAAAGTCCGGGCAGTCGGCGGGCGTTTCGCCTGCGTAGAGCTGGCCGAGCCTCTTGAACAGCACCGAAACCGCCCAGGCGTCGGTCATCACGTGGTGCTGGCAAAAATAAAGCGCCGAGGCGCCGTCGCCGAGCCGGTAGAGGACGGCGTCGAAGAGCGCCCCCTCGAGGTCCAGGGGGCGTTGGCAGCGGCGCTCGGCGCGCTTCCGGGCGGCGGCGCGCGGATCCGGTTCGGCCCGGAGGTCGACGCGCTCGAGAGGGGAGCCCCCCTCCGGCAGCGACGAGCGCAGCACTCTCTGGCGCGGGCCGTCGCTCGCGTCCTCGAGCGCGGTGCGCAGGATCGGGGTCGACTCGATCAGCCGCGAAAACGCGACCTGGAGGCGGTCCGGGTCTATGTCCTGGAGCTCGAAAAGAAAGACTTGGTTGTAGAGCGGGGCCTCGGGGTGCAGCTTCTGCCCCGTCCACATCAAAAGCTGACTGCGGGTCAGCTCGAAGGCGCGAGGCTCGTCAGCCATTCGCTCCGCTCGTGCGCAGCTCGCCGAGGTAGCCCGCGACCGCGCTGACGGTCATGAAGTTCTCGAGGGTGACGTCGGCCGCCGGCACGGTGACCCCGTAGGTTTCCTCGAGGTGGCGGATCAGCCGCATCACTCCCAGGGAGTCGACCAGGCCGCTGGCCAGCAGATCGTCCTCGGCCGTCACTTCGGCGGCGGCCTCCGGATCGTTGATCAGCTCCCGGGCGATGAATTCGATCAGGCTGGACTCGAGGGCTTCGGGTGTTGCGGGCATCGGTAAATTTCCTGAGGGGAGGGGTTGTGAAATCCGGAGGTCGATCTAGGAACTTACCGCACCTTCCGCCCGCAGCTGCAGGGCTCGGCGATCGATCTTGCCGCTGGTGGTGCGCGGGAAGTCCTCGAGCTGCTCGAGGTTCTTGGGCACGGCGTACCAGGAGAGGACTTCGGCGAGAAAGGCGCGCAGGGTCTCGAGATCGAGCTCGGGAGCTTCGGGCCGGGCGCGAACCCCGGCGTAAAGCCCCGTGACCTCGCTCGCCTCGCCGCCGTCCCTCATGGGCACCACCCCGGCCTCGAGCACGCTGTCGTGGGACATCAGGGTGCGCTCGATTTCGTCCAGCTCGAGGCGGTAGCCGCGCACCTTGACCTGGCGGTCCATGCGGCCGAGAAAGAGAAGCTCGCCGTCGTCCTGCCGTCGCACCAGGTCGCCGGTGCGGTAGAAGACCTGCTCGAAGCCCGCGGCGCGGCGCCGATAGAAGGCCTTGGCGTCGAGCTCCGGGCGCGCCCAATAGCCGCGCATCATGGTGGGGGAGCGGATCACCAGCTCACCCGCTTCGCCGGCGCCGTCGATCTCCTGATCCTCGGCGTCGAGCACCAGGCCCTCGGTATTGCGCCACACGCGGCCGATGGGCACCGGCGACGCGTCGGCGCTGCCTCGCTCGATCGGCGGCACGTGGTAATGCGTGCATTGGTTGACCTCGGCGGGGCCGTAGACGTTCGAAAACCTGGCCTGGGGCCAGCGCGCCATGAGCGCCGCCAGATGCTGCCGGGCGAAGGGCTCGCCGCCGAAAAGCACCCAGCGCAGGCTGGTGAGGTCCCGCGACTTAAGAACCCCGCGGGCGCGCAGCTGAATGAGGGCCAGGGGCACCGAATACCAGATCGTCAGGCGCTCGTCCTCCATCAGCTGGGAGAGGCTGGCGGTGAGCTTGGTGTGCGCCTCGGGGATCAGCACGGTGGTGGCGCCGGCCAGGGGCGCCGTGAAGTAGCCGAAGGTCGACATGTCGAAGTGCAGCGGCGAATGGTTGCCGATGCGGTCT
This sequence comes from Acidobacteriota bacterium, assembly GCA_039027015.1. GTDB lineage: Bacteria > Acidobacteriota > Thermoanaerobaculia > Multivoradales > J023 > JAUIJL01. Next base: position 8,292 of record JBCCLG010000130.1, read on the forward strand.
TCGGCGTGGACCCCGTAGGCGTGCTTGGAGAGGCGGGCGTAGGCCATGCCGCTGCGGTGGGTGTGCACGATGCCCTTGGGTCGGCCGGTGGACCCGGAGGAGTACATCAGGTAGGCGAGGTCGCCCTCCATCATGAAGACGTCCGGAGGCGAGTCCGGATCCTCCTCGTCGACGGCGCTCCACGGCAGCGTCCTCAACGGCTCTGGGTCCGCGGTCTGCGGCTCGAGCTCGGCGGCGTCGAGGCCGATCAGCGTCTCGAGGTCGAGGGCGCCGCCCTCGGACCGCCGGCTCGCCGCGAGCTTGGCGAGGGTCTTGCGCTGCTGGCGGGCGGTCACCAGCACGCGGATGCCGCAGTCGTCGATCAGGCGCCTGAGACCGCCCGCCGGCACGTGGGGGTCGATCGGCACGAAGGCCGCTCCGGCCTTGGTGATGCCGTAAACCGCCACCGCCGAGCGCAGCTCCCGGGGCATGAAAATGCCGACCCGATCGCCGCGCTGGACCCCCTCGCGGCGCAGCAGGCGCGCGAGCTGGTTCGATCTCCGCGCCAGCTCGGCGTAGGAGAGCGCCCTCCTGGGCACCTTGAACGCCTGGCGCTCCGGATCGCGCTCGGCCGCGCGGTCGACCAAATGGGGCAGCAGATAGAGCATGTCCGCCGAGAGGAGGGCTAGAGGGCGAAGGCTCTCTCGATGAACCACCAGAGGGAGATCAACGCGATGGCGATCGAGCCGCCGTAGAGCACCACCGGGCGGTAGAAGGGCTTATCGCGCATCAAGAAGAGGATCGGAAAAGCCACCAGCACGATGGCCAGCTGACCGAGCTCGACGCCGATGTTGAAGGCGAGAATGACCTGCACCAGGTGCATCATGCGAAACGGCAGCTCTCCCATCACCGAGGCGAAGCCCATGCCGTGAAAGAGGCCGAAGAAAAAGATCAGCACCCAGCTCTCGCGGATCACCGGGCGCAGGTTGTTGAGCGCCACCAGCACGATGGAGAGGGCGATGATCGACTCGACCCAGCGGCTCGACAGGCTGATGATGTCGAGGGCGGCGAGGCTCAGGGTGATCGAATGAGCGATGGTGAAGGTGGTGACGATGGTGACGATATTGATCAGGGCGATCTTGAAGCTGGCCACCGGCTGCCAGGAGGGCGCCTCGTCCCCGCCGTCCTCCTTAGGAGGGCCCCAGGCGAGCACCGCGGTGAACAGGAGAGCGATCAGAAAGAGCACGTGGTCGATGCCGATCCAGATGTGCAGCACGCCCTGCCACACGAAGTCGCGCACCCGCAGCAGGCTGCGGATGTCGGTCAAGTCGAGGGTCTGCTCCGGCTGGGTTTGGCTGAAGATCAGCGCCGTGAATTCCTCGCCGAATTCCTGGTCGCGCTGCTGGTCGAACTCGATGCACAGCAGGCTGCGGTGGAAGCGGTCGGTCTCCGTGAGCACCTCGTTGCGGATCTCGAGCTGGTCCGGCACTTCGCCGAGGCTCGC
>JBCCLG010000131.1:0-9769 GCA_039027015.1 Acidobacteriota bacterium
CGGAGCACACCTACGGCGCGAACGGCACCTACCCGCTCGACGTCTGCGTGACCAACGACTCAGGCTTCACGGCCTGCGCGCTGCACGATCTCGAAATCACCAACGTCGCTCCGCACTTTGGTCCTCAGCGCCTCAAAACCTGGACGGTGGACAATCTCACCGGTAGGTGGGGCTCATGGCAATTCACCGAGGCCGGTCAGCGCGCCAGGCAAGGCCGAAGCGGCTCCTACACCGCGTTGGTCGCTCCTTTCCCGGTGATGAATACCCGCTCCACGGGAAATATAAATCAGGCCGGCAGCAGGCCGAATAGCAACTGGATGGGCTTTCTGATCGGCTACGAGCCTGGAGAGTATCTCCGTGACGACGCGGACTACCTGCTCTTGGCCTGGCGCAGGAACAACAGTTCCTCCGCCCGCCGAGGACTCCACCTGTGGCGCGTGAACGGACGGCTTTCAAATCTCTGGAACCCCGACGGCGCGCCCGAGGCGACCTTGCTCGCAGACGGCAACCGCTTCGCGGATGTGGGCCACGCAAAGGGACGGTTCTACGACGTGACCCTCGAGCTCACTCCGGGCCGATTCCGCGCGTGGATCAACGACATCGAAGAACTCAACGTCAGCGGCGATTTCACAAACCTAGGAGGCTCCCTCGCTATGTATTCGGGTGGCCTGTACGTGGCCGAATTCGACCGCTGGCACGTCACCACCGCCGAGCCTTCAACGAACGCCGATCCGACAACGACTCCCTTCCGTCGATCCGCCCCGTTTACCCACTTCCGCGTCGAGGAGCGAGACGACACCTCGACTCGGGGCCCTGCAGATTGGCGGAATTCGAACGACGGTGACGACAGCACGAACAGCGCCCAAAGCCGCCCCTCGTTCTATTACAGCCCCTCGGATTTGAATGGCCAGGCGGTCGAGGGCTACCTCGATGATTCGGGACACAGGGGCCTCGAGGGCTTCGCCTTCGGATTCAATCCCGGTGACACCACCAACCCGGACGCTGACTATCTGATGCTGTTGTGGAGCCGGGGGACGAGCGACGGCGCCATGCCAAGAGGTCTGTGGCTCTACCAGGTCCGAGGCACGCCTCCCGACCTCTGGAACTTGAATGCACACAGCCCGCAGGTCACCAAGCTCGCGGACGGCATTCACTATGGGTCCAGCGGCTTTCCGGACAGAAACCGTAAGGTGCGAGCGCACCTGGAAAGCGATCGCTTTAGGTTCTGGATCGACGAAGAACTCGAGATCGACGTGACCGGGAACTTCACGGACGGCCGCTACGCACTCTTCAACAACGGCGTCAGCGGAACGAGGTACTACGATTGGAAGATCGACGGTCTGGCCCTCGAAGAAGGCGACACCCTGCCGGCCTTCACCATCGGGTTCCAGGACCCGGGTCTCACGGATACGCACCACTCGGCAACCCTGGCCTATGGTGATGAGACGCCGGTACCGGCCACTTTGAACCAGGGCGTGGTCACCAGCTCCGTCCAGGTGCCCAGTCAGGTAATGGCCGAAGATCTCGAGGGAATCGAAGCCTGCGTCACCGACGACGACGGCGCGATCGGCTGCGGCTCAGCGATCGTGAGGGTCGTAAACGTCGCCCCCACCGTCACGGTGCCAGCCACCCAGCCCGCGAACGGCGACGTCGGCGTGAGCTTCGATCTCGCCGGCGCCGCCTTCACCGACCCTGGCCTTTTGGACACCCACAGCGCGACGGTCGACTGGGGTGACGGCTCCGCGGCGTCCGTGGCGACGATCGATCCTGTGACCGGCACCCTGGGCGCCAGTCACGTCTACGCGGCCTCAGGCACCTTCACCCTCGAGATCTGCGTGCTCGACGACGACGGTGGGGAAGGGTGCGCCACCTCCGACGTGGTGATCTCCGACGGCTCCTTCGCGACGCCTGGAGATGACGGTTCGGCCGCCGCCTCCACGGCGCCCGGAGCGCAGGAGGGCGCCAAGAGCGGCGACGGCGGCGCGGAGATCCGGGCCCTCGAGACGGGTTTTGAGTCCGAACGGCCGGCGGCTGAGGGAAGCGTCGACTTCACGCGCTGGAGCGTCGAGCCCTTCCTGCACCTCGCGCCTGAGACCTACGAGCCCGCCGACTGGCGGACCGTTCCCGACGGCTCGATCGCCCGTCAGCTGACGAGGAGCGAGCCGGGCTTCCTGCTGAGCGAGAGCGAAGTGTGGGAGCAGCGCTGGAGCGGACGGATTCGCGCCGAGGGCGCCGGCACGCTGGGCCTGGTTCTGGGCTACGAGCCCGGCGAGGCCAGCGATCCCGAGGCCGACTACCTCCTCCTGACCTGGGGAGCGGAGGCCGACGGCGGCCCCCGCGGCGTCAGCCTCTACCGCATTCGCGGGGTGCTCTCGAGCCTCAACCTCGAGACGGCCCCGGAAGCCACTCTGCTCGGGCGCGGCGTCTTCTACCGCGACTTCGGCTTCACTCGCGGTCTCGAGTACCGGGTGGCGGTGGCTGCCGAGGCGGATCGGATTCGTCTGTGGGTGGACGATCACCTGGAGCTTGAGGCCCGGGCGCCCGAGGGCGACCCCTTCCTCGCGGTGGAGAGAGCGGGCGGGCGTTTCGGCTTCTTCGTCGAGGGTCTTAAGGACGTGAGCTTCCGCGACTGGTCGCGCCGGCCCGTTCTCGAGGAGGGCGAAGAAGACGCGGCGGCGTGGCTCTTCACCCCGAGCGACCTCGACGGCCTCGAGCGCGGAGATCTCGGCGAGGATCTCGCCTCGCCGAGCTGCGGGGCCGAGGAGGTCGACCTCTCCCCGGCCGCGCAGAACCTCGAGGATCGCGCGGTCCTCTGCGGCGAGCGGGCGCTTTCAGGGCCCGTCGTCGCCACGCTCGAGGCGCGCGGACTCCTCGAGCCCGCGGGTGAGGGCACCTTCGGACTGCTCTTCGGCGTCCGGCCGGGCGCGGAGGTCACCGCGACCGGGCACTACCTGGCGGCGCTGTGGCAGAACCGAGGGGAGAAGGCGAGACTCGCCCTTTACCGGACGCCCGTGTGGGAAAGCGATCCGCGCCGGGGGCAGGTGGTGGACCGCTCGAGGACGCTCGACCTTGCCGCCCTCGAGGCCGGAGCGCGCTCCCACTGGCGGGCCGAGTACCGGCCGGACCGCTTCAGGCTGTGGGTAGGCGGCCAGCTCGAGCTCGAGTTCGACGCTCTGTCGGGCGCTTCGGCTGGATCTGACGAGCTTCTGGCGCCCGGACGCTGGGGATTCTTTGCCACCTCGCGGCTGGCCGTGGAGGGGTTTGAGCATCGAACGCCCCGGCCCGCGCCGGGGGCGCTGAGCCAACCCCTGCGCGTGCCGATTGAGGCTGGCGCCCAGGCCGCCACGGTCGAGTGGGGAGACGGCTCACCCCCGGCCTCGCTCGAGGTGCGCCGCAGAGGCGGGGCGGTATTCGTGGAGCTGCCCGCCCACGCCTTCGAGGCTCCGGGTCTTCACTTCGTGACCCTGTGCGTTTCGGGCGGTCAACGGGGCGATCCAAGCTGCCGCGATCTGGCATTCGACGCGCGTCCGCTCTCCGCCGGCAGGCCGCGGCGCTGACCCCCTTTTTCCAGTTCAGTCGAGATTCAAGTTTCGAGATTCGGGGGCTCGCTCAGGGTCCCCAGGGTCCAAGGTTTCAAGCTGCGCGACGCGCGGCGTTCTGAGGAAGATCAAAATGGCGTTCAATAGTTTTCGGGAAGACCTCATGAGTTCACCTTCTTGGCTTGCGTCAGCTCTGCTGGTGCTCTGGGGTCTCTTTTTCTTCGTGCCGGCAAGCGCTGCGCAGCCCGTCTTCTCCGGGTTGAGCCCTGCGGATGGAGCCCTGCTCACCTCAGGGCAAGGAACGCTCGCCGGCACGGCCTCTGGCGCCGACTCCCTGACCATCGACGGCACATCGGTGGCTCTCGGCGCTGGAGGCGCTTTTTCTTATGCCTTCGATCTCGAAGAGGGTCCTCAGACCGTGCAGCTGGTGGCCGACGGGCCGGGGGGCCAAACCGCGATCCTCCACGCCCTCACGGTCGACACTCTGGCCCCCGCACTGGTCCTCACCTCCCCGACCTCGACGGTGGTCTCGGGCACGCCGCTTTTGGTTTCGGGGACCGTCTCTGAGCCCCACCTCGCGTCGATCACGGTCGGAGGGGTGCCGGCCCTAGAAAACGCCGGCGCGTGGTCGGCCGAGATCGCGGGGCTCACGGAGGGTAGTCAGACCCTCGAGGTGCGGGCCGCAGACACCCTCGGGAACGCCTCGGTGCTGCAGGTGCCGGTCTTCTTGGACTCCGCGCCGCCGCAGATCACCGTCCTCGAGGCGGGCCAGCCCTTCTCCGGCGGCCTCTTCGCCCGCCCCGTGACGCCGGTGATCTCGGTCTCAGACGCTACCGACCTCACGACCGAGATCCGCCTTGACGGCGCGCTCTACGCTTCGGGAACCGAGATCGCCGCCGAGGGCGCCCACAGCCTGTCGGTCACGGCCACCGACGCCGCGGGCTGGAACCAGCAGATGACGGTGGACTTCACCCTCGATCTCACGCCGCCGAGCCTCGGAGCCCTGCTGCCCGCGAACGGCGCGGTCCTGGGCTCTTCCGAGGCCACGCTGCAGGTTAACGCCCCGGGCGCCACGCGGGTCCAGGTGGGCTCGGCATCGGCGGTGGGAACGAGCCCGTTCACCCTGCAGGTACCCCTCGCTGAGGGCCGAAACGATCTTCTGGTCGAGGCCTTTGACGACGCGGGCAACCGCGTCCAGCGCGCCCATCGCCTCGACCGCGACACCACGCCGCCCCAGCTTGAAATCGCCACGCCCCGGAGCGGCGACACGGTCTCGACGAGCCTCATCGAGGTGGCCGGCTCAGCCTCTGACGAGCGGCTGCTGGAGGTTTTGGTCAACGGTCAGCCGGCGAACCTGGTGGGCACGACCTTCGAGGCGCTGGACGTTCCGCTCGTCGCGGGCTCAAACGTCGTGAGCGTGGTGGCGAGCGATTCGGTGGGCAACAGCGCGTCGGCGCAGGTGACGATCACCCTCGACCAGTCGGCGCCCACCTTCAGCGTTACGGCCAACGGGCAGCCGCTCGTGAGCGGCGACACCTTCGCCCAGGACGTGACCCTCGACGTGCTGCTCGACGACCCGGCCTCGACCCTCGAGGCGACCCTCGACGGCGCGCCGTTCACGCCGCCGCAGACCCTGAGCGCGGACGGTCAGCACGAGCTGTCCGTCACCGTGCGCGACGCGGCGAATCTCGCGTCCTCGGCGCTCTACGTCTTCACGGTCGATCGGGGTCGGCCGGTCTTCGCGGCGGTGGCCCCCGAGAGCGGCCACGTGCAGTCGGCCGCCGAGGTGGTGCTTACCGGCACGGCGCGCGGCGCGGTGCAGCTGACCGTGGACGGTCAGCCGGCGAACCTCTTCGCGACCACGCCGGGCGCGGCGGACTTCTCGGCCGGGCCGTTCACCCTCACCGAGGGCGAGCGCACCCTGACTCTGGTCGCCACGGGCGCCAACGGCCTCGAGACGACCCTCGGCCACCCCGTGATCCGGGATCTCACGGCGCCGGCTCTGCAGATCAACTCCCCAGGAGAAGACACCCTGACCTCGAGCGCAGCGGTTACCGTGTCGGGCACGCTGACGGAGCCTCATCCGCTGCGGGTCAGCGTCAGCGGCGTGGAGGCGACGCTTTCGGGCTCGACTTTCCTGGCGCGCGACGTGGCGCTCTCCGAGGGCGCGAATACCCTGACCGTGGTCGCCGAAGACCGAGCGGGCAACCGATCCGAGTCGGTGCGCCGCATCACCCTGGACTCCGAGTCGCCCTCCCTGGCGGTGACAGACCCGAGCGGCGGCACCCAAACCCCGGACGCGAGCTACCTCGTGCGCGGCACCGCGCAGGACGCGCACCTCGACCGGGTGGAGGTCTCAGGGTTCAGGGCGAGCGTCGATTCCGAGGGCGCGTGGAGCGTCAGCGTGCCCCTCGAGTCGGGCGCCAACGATCTCGTGGCGACGGCGATCGACGCCGTGGGTCAGCGCACGGAGGTGAGCTTCACGGTCTTTCGCGACACCGAGGCGCCGGCCGTGCAGATCGCGGTGCCGGAGCAGAACACGGCGGTGAGCGCCGCCGAGATCGAGGTGCGCGGCTCCGCGGACGACGAGGCGGGCGTGACGGTCAAGGTCAACGGTATCGCCGCTTTTCTCGACCGCGGCACGTGGTCCGCCACCGTGCCCCTGGCGCCGGGCGAGAACGTTCTCACCGCCCGCGCCACCGACGCCCAGGGGAATGAGGGCGTTCACACGCGCACCGTCGTTCGCGACCAGGACTCGCCGCGCTACAGCGGCGTCGAGCCGGCGGCGGGCGCCCTGGCGCTGCCGATCTCGACGTCCTTCCGCCTCAACTTCAGCGAAGAGATGAGAGCGCCCGCCGCGGGAGCGATCACCCTACGTTCGGGCGCCCAGGACCTGGCGTTTGGCGCCGAGGTCGATGGTCTCGGAGTCGTCGTCACGCCGGCAGGCCCCTTGCCGAGCGGTCAGCGGGTGGAGATGACGCTGTCCTCGGCCCTGGTCGACCGGGCGGGCAACGCGCTGTTGGAGGTGCCTGGCACCTTATCCTGGACCACCGCTGACGCCGGCGCACCGCCCGCTCCGGTGCTCGCCCCCGAGCCGCCGAGCCACCTGTGCGCGCCGTCGATCCGCCTGACGGGCACCACGGCCGGGAGCGTGGTCGTGGAGGTCACGGGAGGCGCCGGAGTTGCCCGCGAGCGCAGCGATGAGTCGGGCGCGTTCACGCTGGTGGCGGATCTTCGCCCGGCCAGCCTCAACCGCCTGGAGCTCGTCGCCCTCGACGCCGACGGCGATCGCTCGAGCCCCACGGTGGCCGAGGTGGTGCAGGACTGCCGCGGCCCGGTGGTGGAGGAGGCCGAGCTCAACGGCCTGACGCTGACGGTGACCTTCAGCGAGGAGGTCGACGGCGCGACGCTTCAGAGCGCCGTGACCCTTCAGGACGCCTCCGGTCCGCTGACGCTGACCTCGAGCCTGCTGGGCGCGTCGGCGAGCTTCACTCTCGACCGCGCCGCCAGCGGGCCCGCGGCCCTCGAGGTCACCCCCGCGGTCCAGGATCTCGCGGGCAACGCCCTGGCCTTCAGCTACGCGCAGGTCTTCGGTCAGGCCGCGGGCGACAGCTTCTTCTCGGGCACCGTGCTCGACGCGGCGACCGGGCGCCCGCTGGCGGGCGCGGTGGCCCAGGTCACCGCCACCGGCGGCGCGCCCCTGGCCGACCCGATTCCTCAGCAGACCACGGGAGAAGACGGCCGGGTGCTGATCACCCTACCCGCCGGCACCCACGACGTGATTTTCGCGCGCGACGGCTACGTGCCGGTTCTGCGGGCGATCACCACGCAGACGGGCGAAGGCACGCAATTCTTCGATCCGCGCCTCCAGCCCGCCGCGCAAGCCGCGTCGGTGCCAGCGGGCGGCGGCACCGCCGGCGACGAGGAGGGCGGAGCCTCCCTCGAGATCCCCTCGGGCGGTCTCGGCAGCGCCACGGCGGTGGCGGTGACGGCGCTCGACGAGCAGAGCCTGCCGGCGCTCCTGCCCTACGGCTGGTCGCCTCGCGGCGGCGCGTTTGTCGACATCGCGGGAGATCTGCTGCAGCCGGCGATCCTGCGCTTCCCGGTCACGGCGCCCAACGGCACGGTGCTGCCGGTGGCGAGGCTCGATCTTCAGACCCTGCAGTGGGCGGTGGTCCACGAGGCGGCGGCGAGCGGCGGCGAGGTGGTCCTCGGCGTCAGCTCGATGCCCGCTGGAGTGGGCGCATGGGTCGCCGTCGAGGCCGACACCGGCGCGACGGCGCCGCCCGCGGCGTCGATCGGCCAGGTCCTGGGCTCCTCGCCCGCGCCCAGCGGCGGGGAAGTGGCTTCGGCGTCGATCGCCTTCAACCCGACGACCGTCCTGCCGACCCAGCGCTCGCGGGCGCGGGTCACCTACGGCCTCAACGCAGACGCGCCTTCGGGCGTGCCGCTGACGCTGTGGATCGAGGAGCGGCTGACCCTCCTGGGCGGCGGCGAGAGGGTGAGCGCGCCGTTTCCGGCGGATCTCATCCTCTATCGCGACTCGGCGGGTCAGCCCGAGTCCAGCTTCTGGCTCGAGCCTTCCGAGGCGGCGCGTCAGCAGCCGGTGGACGTGGGCTCGGAGGTCGTGACGGTGCGGCCCTACGGCGATGAAACCGTGCGCGGCGACGTTTTGGGCCCCGAGGGCGGGAGCGTCCAGAACGCCGAGGGCGACCGGGTCGACCTGCCCGCCGGCGCGCTCGCTCAGCCTGCGGCGGTGGTGGTGGAGCGTCTCGGCGTCGCGGATCTACCCCTGGCGGCGCCTCGCGGCGCGGCCGTCGAAGGGGTCGTCAAGATCGATCTCGGCCCCAACGCGCTGCTGGCGCCCGCGGACTTCACCCTGGCGCTCGATCCTGCGCCCTCGGGCGAGGGCCTGCTTCTCGAGGTGGTGCAGATCTCGGGCGCGTGGAGCTACCGGCCGGTGGCCGCTCTCGAGCCCGATCCCGCGGGATGGCGGACCCGGGCGATCGACCCCGCCGACCTGCCGTGGCCGGGTCTGCGCGAAAGCGGCCTCTACGCCGCGGTGCGCCTCACCGTCGACCACGCGTACGTGCGCGGTCAGGTGGTCGATTCCTCGGCGCAGCCGGCGAGCGGAGTGGTGATCGAGTCGCCCTCGGTGGACTGGCTGCAGCTGAGCGGCATCGACGGCCGCTACGTGCTGCCGCTGCCCGAAGACGGCGCCAACCACGACGTCTCGTTCACCGATCCCGACTCGGGCGACGGCATCACGGTCTCGGTGCCGACCACCGGAGACCGCGTCGATCTCGACCCTGCGCTTTTGGCGGTGGGCCCCTACGTGCTGGAGATCCTGCCGGGCGACGGCTCGCTCGACGTGCCCCTGGGCCAGGAGCCCACGGTGCGCTTCTCAGAGCCGGTGGTGCGCTCGAGCCTCGAGGGCGAGGTGCGCCTCTTGCTCGATGGGGTCCCGGTGGAGGTGGACCTCGATCACCAGGGCGACCTGGTGCGTTTGGTGCCGCGGGCGACTCTTCTGGCCGACGCGGAGTACGAGATCGAGGTGCGGAGCGGGGTGCGCGATCTCGCCGGCCATGCGCTGGTGGGAGCGCTCGTCACTTCCTTCAGAACCCAGGAAGACCCGACGGACTTCTCGGGTCGTCTCGATCCCAGCAAGGTCCGCCTCCTGGCGCCCGGGCCCGACGGCAACGCGACGATCGTGGGCCTCGCGGGCGCGGTGCCGGGAGAGGCGCTTCTCTACGTGGAGAACCAGGTCTCGTTCACGCAGACGGTGACGATCCAGGCGGAGCAGGACGGCAGCTTCACGCTGACGGTGCCGGCCAGCGTGTCGGATCGTCTGGTGCTGCACGTTCTGCGCGAGGGGTCGTCTGAGGACCTGATGGTTTTGGGTCCGTTCCTCTCGAGCGACGGTCGTCAGGCGCTGGTGGGCCCCGAGGGCGCGAGATTCCTGAGCGCCGACGGCTTCGAGCTGATCATCGAGGAGGGCACCTTCGACGTCGGTACCTGGGTGCGCATCGAGCCGCGCGCCGTGGCCGACGGCCCGCTCGCGAGCGCGCCGGAGTTCCAGGCGCTCCAGGACTTCGCGGTGGAGTTCAGCGGCGACGCCCGCAGGCCGATGCGCGTGCGCGTGCCCTCTGCCGCTCCGCTCAGCGCGGGCGCGGACTACCAGCTGCACCGCTATGTGGAGGTCTTAGGTCAGCGCGGCTACATGCTGCACA
>JBCCLG010000132.1:0-9754 GCA_039027015.1 Acidobacteriota bacterium
GAAATCCAAAAAATGGGTGCTGATGTAGGCCGACGTGTCGAAGCGGTCGAGGAGGCGCAGAACGACGCTGAAGATCTCGATGCCCTCGGAAGGATTGGTGCCCGAGCAAAGCTCGTCGAGGATCACCATGGCCGGCGCTTCGACGCGGGTGAAGACGTCCTTGATGCGCATCATCTCCCGGCCGAGCCGGCCCTCGTCCGCGTGGGCGGACTCGGTTTCGACCAGCGAGACGAAGAGCCCCCGCACGAGGGGCAGGGTGGCCGAGGCCGCCGGCACGTAGAGACCCGACTGCCCGAGCACCTGCGCGAGCCCCAGGGCCTGGAGAAGCCGGGTCTTGCCGCCCGAGTTGGGCCCGGTCAGCATGGTGATCGAGCGCCTGGCGTCGACCTCGACGTCGCAGGCTACGGCGGGCTCGCCGTTGCCGAGCAGCAGCGGATTGATCAGCGAGCGCAGTGAGCTCGGCGCGTCTTCCTCCACCGACGCGAGGGAGGTGGCGTAGCCCCGACTCTCGAGCATGTTCTTGAAGCCGCGGGACGCTAAGTAGATCTCGAGATGCCCCAGCACCTGTACCAGGGGCGTGAGGGAAGGCGAAACCTCGTCGTAAATCCTCTGGAGAAGGCGCTGGAGAAGCACCTTGCGACTCAGCCGATAGCCCGCAACCATGGCCTGCAGGCGCAGGCCGAGACGCTTCCAGAGGGGCACGTGGAGGGGGTTGGCGGAGTTCTCCTCGTGGTTGAGGAGCCTGAGATCGTGGATCTCGCCGTCGGCTCCGATCTCGACGTCGACGCGCAGCGTCGCCTGCCGACCCTCGTAGTCGAGCAGGTTCTGCAGCAGGAGGTAATGCTCGCTTTGATGAATCGCCCGCCCGCTTTCGGCGAGGCGAGAGAGTCCCGAGGAGGCGTCGGGGAAGTCGCTGGCCATGCGGTCGACCACGCGCTTGGTCTGGCGGAAGATATCGAGACGGTAGGCGTCGATGTCGAGCTGGGCCGCGTGGTCGGGCGACTTGAACATGTCGAGCAGCACCGCCGTGTCGCGGTAAAGAGACTCCGCCGCGGCCAGAAGGCGGGGATTCTCGTCGAGCTCGCGCAGGATGTCCTGGCGAAAGCGGACCCCCTCGGCGTCCGTCGGCGGCTGGGTCAGAACCTGCTGGACGAAGGCGATGTTGACGGGGAAGTGCACGCCGTCGACCTCCACCCGGAAGGTGTCGCGCACGATTTCATGCACGAAGAGATCGGAGGCGAAGAGGGAAGCGTCCCAGCCGCCGTCGCGGCTCGGGGTGGAGAGGCTGCGGTCGAGGCCCTCGGCCGCTTCCTTGCCTAGGAATGACAGCTCGAGAAGCTCTTCCACGGCCTCGGGATCGAGGGAGAGGCGAGCGTCCACGTGGAGAAGATCGGGAATCGGCAGCTTCATCGTCAAGGGACTGGCACCTCCGGTGCTGGGCGCGAGCGCGGTTCAGGGAGCGCTTGAGAATAGCCGCCGGCGAAGCTCGGGGCCAGACGTTCGGGTGAGACCGCCAAAGAGCGGGCCGGGTTCCCGGCGCCGCCGCGAGATATGCTCCCGCCCATCATGGAAATGACTCCGGACGTTCTCGCCCTCGGCCTGATTTGGTTTGCGGTATTCCTTTTTTCGGTCACTCTCCACGAGGCGGCGCACGCCTGGGCCGCCCTCAGGCTCGGAGACGACACCGCCTATCTGGGGGGCCAAGTGACGCTGAATCCGGTGCCGCACGTGGTGCGCGAGCCCATCGGCACGATCGTTCTGCCGATCGTGTCCTACGCCCTGTCGGGCTGGATGATGGGCTGGGCCTCCGCGCCCTATGATCCGACTTGGGCCAGCCGATTTCCGAAACGCGCCGCGTGGATGGCCTTGGCCGGGCCGGTTTCCAATCTTCTGGTGGCCCTCCTGGCGGGCTTGGGGCTGTGGCTCGGCCTGGCGCGGGGAGTCTTTGTGCCGCCTCAATCCCTCGACTACAGCCGACTGGTGGCGGCGGCGAGCGACGCGGGCCCGACCTTTGAGGGTTTGGCCGCCCTCGGCAGCATCCTCTTCGCCCTCAACCTCCTCCTCTTCGTTTTCAACCTTCTGCCCCTGCCGCCGCTTGACGGCGCGTCGATCCTGCCCCTCGTCCTGCCCGAGGGGGCGTCGCGCGCGTACCTCGACTTCATGCGCCAGCCGGGCTTCGGCCTGCTCGGCATTCTGGTGGCGTGGAACGTCTTCCCGACCCTCTTCGGGCCGGTCTTCCGCGTCGCCCTCGATCTGGTGTATTCGGCTCTTTGACGGGGGCTCGAAGGCTCAGCGCCGGCCGCCGAGCCGCTCGAGGCGAGCTCTGGCGCGGGGCTGGAGCCAGGCCTCGTCTTCGTGCAGTCGCCGAGCGCCCGGCAGGGCGACGGAACGCTCGAGGGCCTGGCGGGCCTCGTCGCGCAGATCCGGTCCCAGGCGGTCGAGGGCCAGGCCCAGCTCGTAGTCGACGGTGGCCTGGCCGACGCCGTGGGAGGTTTGGGGAGCGCGGATCCTGCGCAGGATCTGCACAGCCTTGGCGTACTCGCCCGCCCTTTTTTGGATCAGGGCCTGGTTCAGCTGGATCAGCCAGCGCTGGGCGGGCTGGGCGCGCGCCGAGCGCAGCACGAGGTCGGCGAAGGCCACCGACTCGAGCAGACCGGGCTCGTGGACCAGGACGCGCGGGCTGGCGCCGAGCCGGACCTTGACGGCCCGGGTACCGGCGACGCCCTGAACCACCAGCTCGAGCGACTCGCCGCTTTCCGCCGCGCCGATGCGCTCGGCGACCTGGGCCGCGGAGGCGACCGCCACGCCGGCGATACCCACGATGGCGTCGCCCGGCAGCAGCTCGGCGGCCTCGGCGGCCCCGGCTGGGGTGACGTGGGCGAGAACGGGGTAGTCCGAGGCGTCGCTGTCGATCACCAGAGCACCCATGGACGGCCGGGTCAGCGGCACGGTGCGGTCGAGCTGGCGGGCGAAGGCGGCGAGGGCCTCGGAGTCGCCGAGCGGTATGGTCACGCGGTCGGGCCGCGCCGGCGCCGGCGCCGAGCCCCACACCCACACCGTGGCCTGGCGCGCCGCGCTGTCCTCATCGAGAACGGCCAGCACGTAGAGCAGGCCCGGAGCGGCGCGGTCGACCGCGGCCTGGATGGCGGCCCAGTCGAGAGCGCTCGCGCGGCTACCGCCGGGTGCGGAGGCGGCGGTGAGGGAGCTGGCGGTCAGGCCGGCGCGTTCGAGGGTCGAAGGGGCCTCGGGGGAGCGATCGATAAAGGCCCAGCGTTCGGACTCGGTGAGACGAATCCGCAGGCCGCGCCTGAGATTCTCGGCGCTCTGCCGGTCCCGCCCCAAAACCCCGAGCAGCGCGAGGCCCGGGCGCAGGCGAACCTCGACCTCCATGGTTTGGCGATCCGAGAGCTGGAGCCGGGTCGAGAACATGCGGCTCGGGCCGGCGGCCACGGTCACGTGGTAGCTGCCCGGCGGCAGCGTGATGCGCGGGCGCGTGACGCCCGGCACGTCGGGCTGCTGCGGTTCGCCGTCGACGAGGATCTGGGCACCGACAGGAAAGTTCTTGAAGATCAGCTGGCCGGACTCGGGCTCGAGCACCACCGGCGGCATTTGGTAGTCGATGGTGTCCTGGATCTGAAGCTCCATGCGGTAGGAGCGAAACCCGTCCTTGCGCACCTCGAGAACCCGCAGGCCCGACTCCAGGCCCTCGATCACCATCTCGTCTGAAAACTCCTCGCGGCGGTAGAGGGCGCCCGCTCCCTGGGGCAAGAAGCCTTCGGCGGCGGTTCCCGCGGTCAGGCCGCGGGCCTCGCCGTCGATCAGCACCTCCGCGCCCTGGGGGCGGGTGTTGAGGCGCAGAATCGCCGAGCTGCGCACCAGGCTCAGCTCGAGGGTCGCCGAGCGCCCGGCCCGCAGCTCGAGCGGGCGCAGGAGGCTCTCGTAGCCGGGCCTTTGAACCGTCAGGGTGCGCTCGCCGGCCGCCGTCCACAGAGTGCCGTCTCGCAGTTCGCGGGGTTGACCGTCGATCGCGACCGCGGCGTCCGGAGGATCGAGAATGAGGTTCAGCTCCGCCAGGGTCTGCTGGCGCAGGGTGTCGAGGGCGGCGATCAGCCGCGGGCTGGCGAGGGAGAGGCTGGGCTGAAGCGCCGGATCCAGCTCCAGCAGCCTGCGCAGGGAATCGGCCGCCAGCTCAGCGCCTCCGACCTCGAAGTAGATGTCGCCGCGGCGCAGCAGCGAGCGGACGAGCAGCTGCTCGAGGTTCTTCTCGAGCTCCCCGGCGCTCTCGAGAATGTCGACGAGGTGGCCGTAGAGCGGCAGAGCCGTGGGCCTGTCGGCTCCCGTGAAGACCTCCTCGGCGTCCGCAAAGAGGCGCCCCAGCTCGGCCGGATCGAGAGCCATGGAGAAAGGCTCGCTCGCCAGGTTCTGGGATTCGTCGAGGTCCTCCTCTTCGACCTGGGGAAGGGTGCCCGGCTGGGCCCACAAAGGGCAGGGCGCGAGGAGGATGACCCAGGCGGCCAGGAGGATCCGGATCGGCGATGCCGCCGCCGCGAGCGGCAGGGGGCCGCGCCCGATGGCCGCGGTGCGCGGTGTCATTGCAGGCTCACCAGGAAGGGGAGATCTTCGTCGGCGATCCACAGCCTGCCGCTGCCGTCCACGGAGAGGTCGCGAGGCCGCTTGAGCTCCAGTCCGCCCGGCAGGGTGGGGCCGAGGGCCGCGATGCGCCGTCCCGACGGGCCGAAGACGCTCACCCTGCGCTCGCCGCGATCGAGTACGTAGATATTGCCGAGGGAGTCGAGGGCGAGGGCCTCGGGTCGCCGCCAGTCGCCCTGGACCACCACCTCATGGCTGCGCCGATCGACGGCCAGCCGGAGCACCCGTTTCTCTCGGCGATCGAGAGCATAGACGCGTCCGGCGGCGTCGTATTCGAGGTCCACCAGCTCCGAGCGCAGTGTGCCCAGCAGCTCTTCGCCGCGTCTCGGGGTCTGGTAGGCGAGCAGCCCTTTCCAGCCCTTGGCGATCAGGAACCAGTCGCCCAGGGGGCCGCGCACGGCCGCCCGCAGATCGTCAAGGGGCTTCTCGCGGCCGCTCTTCGGCTCCAGGAATCCTACGCTTTGGCCGTCAAAGGGCAGCCTGAGCTTCTCTTCGGTCACCACGAAGGCGACGCTGCCGCGGCCGCCGCCCCAGCCCGGGCGCACCGCGTCTTTGACGACCTGGCTCTGCCAGGTGTCGCCGGCGGTGAGGATCTTGATCAGGCGGTCGTCCCCGGCGTCGAGCACCAGCAGCTGGCCGTCTTCCGAGGCCGCGATGCCCTGCGCTTTTTCGATCTTGAGGTTGGCCGGAGCGTAGCGCTCGGCGTTCTGCCACGGGGACTCGCCGTTGCTCGGCCTGAGGATCAGCCGGTGGGCGAGGGAGTTCAGGCGTCTGGCGGCGTCTTTCTCGGCGTCGGGCGCCTCGGCGTGGTCTATCAGGCGCTGCAGGGTCTCGAGGGCAGCGGCGGTCTGGCCGCTTTCGAGGAGCGTGCGTCCGAGCAGTCTGCGTCCGCGCCAGGCGTCCGGGCTCGCGGGCTCGTCCTCGGCCACCGCCACAAAGTCCGCCAGGGCGCTCTCGCGGTCGCCCAGCAGGAGGCTGATCTCGCCGTGCCGCACCAGGGCGCGGGCTCTCGCAGGGAGGTTCGGATAGCCCTCGACGCTGAACAGGAGGGGCACGCGGCGGTAGCTGGTGAGCGCCTGGCTCAGCTCCTCGCGACCGCGCGCGCGGTCAAAGGCGAGGTCTCCCTGCAGCACGAAGGCCGAGGCCGCTTCGAGGGTTCTGGGGTGCTCGGTGAGCAGTTTGTCGATGGCGTCGCGGGCGCCCCGCTCTTCGCCGAGGGCGCGCTGGATGCGCGCCGAGGCGAGAAGAGCCGCGGAGGCCAGGCGATCGTTGGGGAATTGGCGGTCGAGAAGCTGGTATTCGCCCAGCGCGGCGCGAATATCGCCGCTGTCGGCGAGGCGCTCCGCCTCGTTGAACAGGCGAGCTGCGGCGGCGTCTTGCGCGCTCGCCGAGGCGGCGGTGCCGGCGACGCAGAGCGCGATCAGCAGGCCCGCGAGGGGCCTTCGGGAAAGCGGCGGCATGAGGTGGACTCCTGAGGGGAGGACGCGTCGGAGAGGAAGACCGCGCGGGGAGTCTCGAGTCTGCCTGATCGGGCGACCCGCCGCAACAGCCGCTCGTCTCACCGCCTGCCCGGCCTCTCCCAGACGCGCGGCGCCCTCCCGTCTCGAGCGAGGGGGAGGGCGTGACGCGCGGAGGCGACCGGGCTCTTTTTAGGGCAGGCGGCGCCGGAGCAGCTCGTGCGCCAGCTCGATCGGGAGCTGTTCTGAAAGGGTGAGGGTCGCGGGTTCGCTCCAGCCGTCGCGGTAGCCGCGCAGGGTATAGCGAATGCCTTGACCCTCATCGACCGGCCAGGACAGCAGAATGCTGCCGCCGTCGCTTCCCAGCATCGCCGAGATCGGCGTGGGGGCGGCCGGGAGCTCGGGCGCCTCGATGTCGAGCCGGATGCCGAGATTCACCAGATCGGCGAGCTGGCCATCGCTGTCCGCCGAGCTGAGAAATTCGCTCAGGTCCAGCTCGGTGATCGAGCCATCGTCGTGGGTCAGGTCGGGAACCGTTTGGGCGGTGACCGAGGAGCTGATGTCGAGGGCGTGGGTGCGCGCGCCGTGGGCGAGCTGGTCGCGGCTCAGGCCGGCGCCGCTCAGTCGCAGCCAGTCGGAGACCCGGGTCGCGGTGTACTCGGTGATGGCCGGGTTGAGGCGGATGGTCGTGCCGATGGAGATGATCTGCGCGCGGATCTGGCCGCCGAGAAATTCCAGGGCCTCCTCGCCCGCGAGCTCGCCCTCAAAGCCCAGGATGCCTTCGAGCACTCCGTCGGCAAGCACCGACAGCTCCATGGGCAGAAGCTCGACGGCGAGCACGCCCAGGCGGCCGTGCTGCGGATCGGTAACGGCCATCAGGAGCCCGTCCTCGGTCTCGCGCATCCCTCGAATGGCGCGCAGGGACTCGGAGGCAGAGGCGTCCGGGACGATGCTCTCGTCCGCTTCATGGGAGCTTGAGAGAACGTCGCTCAGCGTGATGACTTCGCTGCTGCCGGTGTAGCGTCCGTTGAGAAAAACCAGCGGCATGTAGAGGAGTCGGTCCGTGGCGTTTTCTCGCCACACCACGTGCACCACGTTGCGGCTGACCGCGAAGTCATCGCCCTCGACGGTGGCGAAAGTCATGCTGTCTGAGGACACGAAGAGGCTGGGCTCGCTGTCGAAGATCACCAGATCGCCGCCGTTCCCGAAGCTGGCGTTGCGCACCTCGCTCCAGGTGTCCCCCTGAAGGCTGGTGAACTCGATGGTGTCATGCCCCTCGACGCCGGTTCCCGAAAGCCACAGGAGGATGGTGGTCTCGCTGGTCGAGTCCCACACCACCGAAGGGCTTCTTTCGGGGCGCCAGGCGGAGTCAGTGCCGGCCGTGGTTGGCACCAGCAGACGCCGCGTTTCCGCGCCGTCCTGGAGGTCGAGGGCGAGGGCCCGGACCTCGGGGGGAGACGACGTGCCCTCGGGGAAAAGCTCGCCGTAGGAGCCGGCGACGGCGCGCTGGATCTGTCCGGAGTCCGTGACGGCGGCGTCGGTCGGCACGAGGGCCAAGGCGGGCGAAACCAGCAGGCCCGCGGAGAGAGTCAGCGCAGCGAGGAGCGTGGAGTGGAGTTTCATCATCATTACGCCATCAGGTTGATCAATTTGCGGATGTCGGTGGCCACGAGTACGTCGACGACCATGGGCTGATCCGGATAGAAGCGCTGCTGAAGGTGACAGATGTGCTGATAAGACTCCTCGTCCTTGCCGGCGAGTTTGGTGGCTTCACCGAGCAGGTAGAGGGCGTTTTTGACCTGATTGTCCTGATAAGAGGCCGATTCGGCGAGCTCGAGGGCGCGCTGGGCGTGTCCCTCGGCCTCGGCGTATTGGCCCACCTCCAGGTAGGCGAACGAGAGGCCGAGAAGCGGCAGGTGCAGCCACCGATCGGCGCGCAGGTCGCGCAGGATGCGATGGCTCCGGCTGAGCGAGACGAAGCTGGAGTCGAAGTCGCCGAGGACCGTTTGGCAGTAGCCGAGGTTCGAGAGCAGGATCGCCAGCTCCAGGGTCTCAGGCTCGTCCACCAGGGCCAGGGCCTTGGCGTAATTCTGCGAGGCCTCCTCGAAGTAGCTGCGCACCAGCTGAAGGTTGCCGACCTGGTTGTAGGCGCGGGCCAAAGAAGCCGGGTCGCCGCATTTTTCGGCGTAGCCCACGGCAGCGTTGGCGTAAAACTGGCCGCGCTCGATTTCGTCGATGCGCTCGTGATGCTGGGCGATGGCGTAGGCCGCGTTGAAGCGGTTGGCAGGATCCGTCGAGCTCATCAGGATCCGGCGCAGGCGAGGCGTGACCGTCTCGCCTTCGTCGCGGGCGACCTGAATGGCCCCCAGGTTACAGACCATCCGATCGATTTCGACCGGATCGCCGGTCGCTTCCGCCAGGTCGATGGCTTCCTCGGCGAGAATCAGGGCTTTATCGAGTCGTCCCGCGGAGACGGTCCGCCGGATTTCCTCGCACAGTGAATCAAGAAATTGCTTGCTGGGCGTTTCACCGCTCATCTCTCGGCGGTCCCCCTGGGGCACATGATGGATGTAGTGACGGAAGCGCGACTATAGCACAACAGCATAGATCGAGCGAGGGCACATCGGCCCCTGGAAATCCGCGACCCGTCCCGTCCGGGGTTGAGGCGGCTGTCTTGTTGAGAACGTCCAGATCGTCTTCCAGCGGGGCTGTGCTACAAAGCGCGCAGGCCCGGACCGGCTCTCGCGGTTCGAAAGCCTCTGACAAACGATTCTTTCCGGTGGAGACGAGCGATGGAGCAAAGCGCGCGAACCGAAGCAGTCGACGGTGACCTCACGGGTCCGATTCTCTCCCGCCTGCGCCAGGCCGTGGCCCTGATGCTGTGGGAGGAGCAGGCGGTTCGGGTGGACTCCGAGGAGCCCTTCCACCTGGCCTCGGGCAACTACAGCCCGATTTACGTCGACTGCCGTCGGGTGATCTCCAGACCGTCGTTTCTGCGCCTGTATACCGCCGTCGCCGGCATGCTCCTCGAGCGCCGGGGCGCGAGTTTCGACGCGGTGGCGGGCGGCGAGACCGCGGGAATTCCCTACGCCTCGGTGCTGGCCCAGGCCTTGGGAAAACCCCTGGTCTACGTGCGCAAAAAGCCGAAGGCCTACGGCACGGCCGCCCGCGTCGAGGGAGCGCTGTCCGGCGGCTCCACGGTGCTTCTGGTGGAGGACCTGATCACCGACGGCGGCAGCAAGCTCGGTTTCCTGGACGCCATTGCCGAGGCGGGCTCCGAGGTCAGCGACGCGCTGGTGCTTTTCGACCGCCAGCAGGGAGGCGCGGAGAAGCTCGGGGAGCGCGGGGTGAGGCTGCACGCCGTCACCGATCGAACGACCGCCTTCGCGGTGGGCGGAATGTCGGGCTTGGTGAGCGAGGTGGCGAGGCTCTCGACCGAGGAGTACTTCCGAGATCCGAAGGCCTGGCACGTCAAGAGGGGCTATGCCTTCAAGGGCTAAGGCCTAGCCTCCGAGTGCGGTGCCTCCGAGTGCGGTGCCGGGCACTTTTCACACGGTGCCGGGCACTTTTCACACGGGCACTTTTCACACGGTGCCGGGCACTTTTCACACGGGCACTTTTCACACGGTGCCGGGCACTTTTCACAC
>JBCCLG010000133.1:0-9726 GCA_039027015.1 Acidobacteriota bacterium
CATCCTGCTCGACGCCGAGGGCTCCTGGCCGAACCTGGTCGCGGGCTCGAGCGCCACGAGCCAGGCGCCGCTGCGCTTCACGATCGCCGACGATCTGTGCGCCCAGGAGGTCAGCCTCGCGCTGCAGGTGAACTCCGACCAAGGCACGTTCACGATCCCGATCACGGACACGGTAGGCGCCGAGCAGGCCCCCGACGTGCCGGTGGCGATCCCCGACGGCACCCTGCTGCCGGGCGAGAGCACCCTCGAGATCGCGACCGACGTCGCGATCTCGGGTCTCGAGGTCGCGGTCGACATCAGCCACACGTGGGTCGGCGACCTGACGATTTCCCTGGAGAGCCCCGCGGGCACCGAGATCACCCTCCTGGACCGCCCGGGCGTTCCCGCCTCCGCCGACGGCTGCTTCAACAACGGCGTGCGGGTGACCTTCACCGACTCCGCCGCGACCGATCCCGAGAATTTCTGCAACGCCGATTCGTCGGATCCCTGGATCTCCGGCGACGTTCTGCCGGCCGCCCCGCTCTCGGGCTTCGGCGGCGAGCAGTCCGCGGGCACCTGGACGCTGCGGGTCCGCGACTCCCTGGCCGGCGACCTCGGCTCGCTCATCGGCTGGAGCCTCGCGAACGCTGAGCCGCTGGGCGCCGAATGCGTCGCCTGCCCCGCCCAGAGCGACCTCGAGCTGACCAAGATCTGCACCGATTTCCCGACGCTCCTGTGCACTCTCGAGGTCCGGAATCTCGGGCCGTCCTCCGCCCTTGATGTAGAGGTCAGCGACGTCATTCCGCCGCCGCTTTTCTGGGTCAGCGATGACTGCGCCGCGGGCCCGCCGGTGGCGGACACCTTGACCTGGCTGGTGGGCGCGCTGGCGCCGGGCGAGTCGGCGGTCTGCCTGATCGACTTCGATCAGCCCGAGGACGTGACCGGCGTGGTGACCAACGTCGCGACCGCCACCACCTCGATTCCCGACCCTCAAGCGATCAACGACACCGCCGAGGCGGACCTCACGCTCGGCACTCTGATCGACATCCCGACCCTGGGGTTCTGGGGATTCGTCGCTCTGATCGTCCTGCTCGCCGCGCTGTCGATCGCGCTGCTGGGGCGCCTCAAGGAGAAAGCTCGATGACGGCCCGACTCCTGCTCGCCTTCATGGCGGCTCTGCTCGCCTGGCCCAGTTTCGGTCAGGCCGGCGGCGACTTTTCGATCCGGCGGTCGACGATCGACGGCGGCGGCTCCTTCGAGCGCTCCACGGAGAGCATCACCCTGCGGGGAACCGTCGGCCAGCCGGACGTCGGAGTGGTCGGCCTGGGCGTCCGCTACCTGACCGGCGGCTTCTGGGCCACCGAGGGCCGCCTGGGCATCTTCTTCTTTGACGGCTTCGAGTCCGGCGACACCACGGCCTGGTCCATGGCGGTGGGCGAGGCGCCGGCCGCGCCTCCAGCTCCGGCGGTCGGCTCCTCTTCCGCCGATTTTCCCGCCTCAGAAACCCAAGCTTCAAAATTCGACCTGAAGGCCCCGAACGTCGAGGATCGGGCCTCCGAGAGCCAGAGGAACCTGGCCACCGGCCCCACGACTGCGGTGAGGACGCGATGAGACTGATTCCGAGACACCACCCCCTGCACAACCTTCGCCGCGTCGCTCTGGCCCTTGCGGCCGTCGCGCTTCTGGCGCTCGCGGCGGCCCCCGCCACCGCCCAGACGGCCTTCACCTACCAGGCGGAGCTCGAGTTTCAGGGCTCGCCCGGTCAGGGCGAGTTCGACTTCACCTTCGTGCTCTTCGACGCCGCGGCCCTGGGCAACCAGCTGGGCGTGATCGTGCTCGACGACGTCGAGGTGCGCGACGGACTCTTCTCGGTGCAGCTCGATTTCGGAAGCGTCTTCGACGGCTCTCCGCGCTTCCTGGAGATTCAGGTCAAGCCCGCCGGTCAGCTGGGCTCGCTGCAGACCCTCAGCCCGCGCGAGCGCCTGACCGCGGCGCCCTCGGCACTCTTTTCCCTGTCCGCCGTCGACGCCGACACCGTGGACGGCGCGGACGCCGTCGATCTCGACATCCAGAGCATCAGCCTGATGGGCACCGAGCTGCGGATCGTCGAGGGTGGCTTCACCTTCACCGAGGATCTCGCGGCCCTCGTCGGCAACGACAACGACATGGACCCTGCCAACGAGCTGAACACCGCGCTCGGGGTGGCGGGCACCGATCTCGAGCTGACCGACGCGGGCGGCACGCTCACAGCCGACCTCTCGCCGCTCCAGGACGGCGTCGACGACGCGGACGCCGATCCGGCCAACGAGACGATCACCAGCGCCACCCTGATCACCAATATCCTCCAGCTGATCGAGAACGGCACGATCACCAACCTCGCCGACGTCTCCGCGCTTCTGAATTCCGGGGTTCTTTTCGACGGCACCAGCCTCCAGGTGACCGACGGCGGCGGCACCCTCTCCGTCGACCTCTCCTCGATTCCCGACGGCGTGACCGACGCGGACGCGGATCCTGCGAATGAGTTCAACACGGGCTTTGACCTCAACGGCACCTCCGTGGAGGTGACCGACGCGGGGGGCACTCTCTCCGCCGATATCTCCGGCTTTCCGGTGGAGGACGCGGACGCGGATCCGGCGAACGAGCTGATCTCGGACGTCTACCTCACCAACGCCAACGACGCCCTGGAGATCGTGGAGGCCGGGATCACCAACGCCATCGACGTCTCGCCGCTACAGAATTCCGCGGTGGGCTTTGACGGCACGTCGCTGACCGTCACCGACGGCGGCGGTACGCTGTCGACGGATCTCTCGGCGCTGGGCGACGACGCGGACGCGGACCCCGCGAACGAGCTGAACACCGCCTTCGAGCTGAGCGGCAGCTCGGTGGAGGTGACCGACGCGGGCGGCACTCTCTCCGCCGATATCTCCGGCCTGCCGGTGGAGGACGCGGACGCCAACCCGGCGAACGAGCTGATCGCGGACGCTTACCTCACCCACGCCAACGACACGCTGGAGATCGTAGAGGCTGGGATCACCAACGCCATCGACGTCTCGCCGCTGCAGAATTCCGCGGTGGGCTTCGACGGCACGTCGCTGACCGTCGCCGACGGCGGCGGCACGCTGTCGGCGGATCTTTCGGCACTGGGCGACGACGGGGACGCGGATCCCGCGAACGAGCTGAACACAAGCTTCGATCTCACCGGCACCTCGGTGGAGGTGACCGACGCGGGCGGCACCCTCTCCGCCGATATCTCGGGTCTGGCGGTGGAGGACGCGGACGCCAACCCGGCGAATGAGCTAATCGCGGACGCCTACCTCACCAACGCCAACGACACGCTGGAGATCGTGGAGGCCGGGATCACCAACGCCATCGACGTTTCGCCGCTTCAGAACGCGTCGGTGGGCTTCGACGGCACGTCGCTGAGCGTGACCGACGGCGGCGGCACGCTCTCCGCCGATATCTCGGCGCTGGGCGACGACGCCGACGCGGATCCGGCAAACGAGCTCAACACCGGCGTGACCCTCAACGGCTCGGATCTCGAGATCACCGACGCGGGCGGCACGCTGTCGGCCGATCTCTCGGTCTTTACCGACGGCACCGACGACGCGGACGCCGATCCCGCGAACGAGCTGATCACCGGCACGGCCCTCGAGGGCGGCGAGACCCTGCAGATCGTGGAGGCCGGCGTTACCAACGAGGTCTCCCTCGCCGCGCTTCAGAACGCGTCGGTGACCTTCACCGGCACCGACCTCCAGGTTACTGACGGCGGCGGCACGGTTTCGGTCGACATCTCGGCGCTGGGCGACGACGCGGACGCCAATTCGGCGAACGAGCTCAACACGGCCCTCGGCGTTTCCGGCAGCAGCGTGCAGGTGACGGACGCGGGAGGCACGCTGTCGGCCGATTTGGTCAGCCTCCAGGACGGCGTCAATGACGCGGACTCCGATCCCGCCAACGAGCTGATCAGCGACCTCTACCTCACGAACTCCCAAGGCACGCTGGCCCTCGTCGACGTCTCCGGCACCAACGAAGCCGACGTCACGCCGCTTCAGAACAGCGGCCTGACCTTCAGCGGCTCCTCGGTTTCGCTCACCGACGGCGGCGGCACTCTGCTCGCGGACCTCTCTTCCCTCGACGATCCCAACACCGCGTTCCAGCTGGTGGGCACCAGCCTTCAGCTGACCGACAGCTCGGGCACCCTCTCGGTCGATATCTCGTCGATCGACGGAGCCCTCGACGCCGACACCCAGAACGGCAACGAGCTGATCACCAACGCGGTTTTGAACGGCACCACCCTCGAGCTTGACGAAGGCGGCGCGATCACCAGCGTGGACTTAGCGTCGCTGATCAAGGCCGACTCGGCGCAGCTCTACGACAATTTTGGCTGGACCGACGCCTCGGACCCGGTGACGAACTCGATCAACGCCAACAGCCAGAAGGTCCTCCAGATCACCGAAGAGGGGACGAGCAACGTTTTCGAGATCGACTTCAACCGCATTCAGCCCGGCACCATCATCACCAACATCCCGATCACCATCACCCAGCCCGGCTTCTATTACCTGATCGGTGATCTTTCCAACTCGGTGAACAACGCCGACGGCATCGTCATCGACATCGATGACGTGACCATCGACATGATGGGCTACAGCCTGGTTGGCGGCAAATTCACCGGCGTCAACAGCGACGACGGCATTGTCGTGCTCGGCTCCCAGACCAACATCAAGGTGCGCAACGGCGGCGTCCGCGGCTGGAACGGCGACGGCATCAACGCGCTCAACGCGGACTTTTCGATCTGGACCGACCTGCACGTGCGCTCGAATGACGGCGACGGCCTGGTTACGGACTTCAACAATCTGATAGAGCGGGTGACCGCCTACAGCAACGGTCTAGACGGCATCGAGGGCGACGACGGCACCGTGATCTTCAACTGCACCGCCGGGCAGAATGGCGACAACGGCCTCCAGGCCAGCGAGGGCTGCGCCATGATCAACAGCGCCAGCTTCGACAACGAGACCGACGGCTTCGACATCGGCGCCGGCGGGGTGATCAAAAACTGCTCGGCGTCGGACAACGGGGTCTTCGGATTCGACATCGCCCTCGGCGGGCAGGCCACGGAGTGCGCGGCCTACGACAACATGTCGAACGGCTTCGACATGGCCTCCGCCTGCATTCTGCGCGACTGCATCGGCAGCTTGAACAACGGTCACGGCGTCCGCACCTTCGCCAACTCGTACATCATCGACAATAAATTCCACGAGAACGATCTCGACGGAATTCGCATCTCATCAACCGACTGCCACGTCGAGGCCAATCAGGTGACCGACAACGATATGGTCGGCATCCACACCACCTCGAGCGGCAGTTTCATCGTCAAAAATACGGCGGCGGGTAACCTCACCAATTACCTCATCGACGCCAACTGCGCCTTCGGTCCCATCGTCAACGTGATCAACGTGGGCGACATCACGAGCGTCGCCAACGCGGATCATCCGTGGGCTAACTTCCAATTCTGAGGAAAGGCCATGACGATGAAAGCGACACGGATGAAGAGTCATGACCCCTCGAGGAGCGCCGCAGCAGGCTCTGCTCCCTTCGAGTCTCGGTTTAGGGGCTCAACCAACTTCGGGAAATCCGGCAACCCCAGGAAATCCGTCGTGTCTGAAAGAAGCTGTTTGAACTCCGCGCCTACCTCGCGGACGCGGGCTCCGCGCTTTGGGATCCTGATCCCTGGTCTCCTGATCCCTGGGCTGCTCATCCTCGGGCTTCTATGCCCGGCCCTCGCGTTTGCCCAAGGCACTGTCATCACCTATCAGGGCGAGCTTTTGGTCGCCGGTGCGGTCTTCACCGGGCCCCTCGACACCGAATTTGCGCTCTTTGATGCCGACGTGGGCGGCCTGCAGGTCGGGCCGACGGTCGCGATCAGCGGCGTCTCGGTGGCCGAGGGACTGCTGGATGTCGACCTCGATTTCGGCGCCGTTTTCGACGGCACGCCGCTGTGGCTCGAGGTACGCATCAAGGACGCCGGCGCCGCCGGGCCGTTCACCACCCTCAATCCCCGCCAGCCTCTCACCGCCACCCCGGGCGCCGTCTTCTCCCTCGAGGCGCAGGACACCGACACGGTGGACGGCCAGGACGCTTTTGATCTCGAGATCCAGTCCGTGGAGCTCGACGGCACCATTCTGCGGATCACCGAAGGCGGAGACGTCTTCTCCCAGGACCTTTCCCCCCTGACCTCGACCGACGCCGACATGGACTCGAGCAACGAGCTCAACACGTCGCTCGATTTGAACGGCACAGACCTCGAGCTGACCGACGCGGGCGGCACGCTGACGGCGGATCTGTCGTCGATTCCCGACGGCGTGGACGACGCGGATAACGATCCCACCAACGAGCTGATCTCGAGCGCGGCCCTCGCCGGCAGCATCCTGGAGCTGATCGAGGGTGGCCAGGTCACCAACCTGGTCGATCTCACCGCGCTGCTCAACTCTAATCTCGAGCTGAACGGCACGGATCTGGAGCTGACCGACGGCGGCGGCACCCTGACCGTCGACCTCTCGGCGCTGCAGGACGGCGTCGAGGACGCCGACGCCGACCCGGCCAATGAGCTCAACACCGGGCTGACCCTGAACGGCACGGATCTCGAGCTGACCGACGCGGGCGGCACCCTCATCGCCGACCTCTCGACCCTGCCGGTGGAGGACGCGGACGCGGATCCCACCAACGAGCTGATCGACAGCGCGAATCTCACCAACGGCAACGACGCTCTCGACATCGTGGAGGCTGGGATCACCAATCAGGTGGACGTCACGCCCCTGCAGAATCAGACCCTGGCCTTCGACGGCACCTCGGTCTCCCTGACCGACGGCGGCGGCACTCTCTCGGCGGACCTCTCGTCCTTGGGCGATGACGCCGACGCCAATCCGGCCAACGAGCTCAACACCGGGTTGACCCTGAACGGCACGGACCTCGAGCTGACCGACGCGGGCGGCACGCTGACCGCGGACCTCTCGACCTTCCCGGTGGAGGACGCGGACGCCGACCCGACCAACGAGCTGATCGACAGCGCGAACCTCACCAACGGCAACGACGCGCTGGACATCGTGGAGGCGGGGATCACCAACCAGGTGGACGTGACGCCCCTGCAGAATCAGACCCTCGCCTTCGACGGCACCTCGGTGTCTCTCACCGACGGCGGCGGCACCCTCTCCGTCGACATCTCGGCTCTCGGCAACGACGCCGACTCCGACCCGGCCAACGAGCTGAACACCGGACTGACCCTCAACGGCACGGATCTCGAGCTGACCGACGCGGGCGGCACGCTCACGGCAGATCTCTCGACCTTCCCGGTGGAGGACGCCGACGCGGACCCGACCAACGAGCTGATCGACAGCGCCAACCTCACCAACGGCAACGACGCGCTGGACATCGTGGAGGCTGGGATCACCAACCAGGTGGACGTCACGCCGCTGCAGAACCAGACGCTGGCGTTTGACGGCACTTCGGTGTCTCTCACCGACGGCGGCGGCACTCTCTCCGTCGACAT
Source organism: Acidobacteriota bacterium (assembly GCA_039027015.1). Classification (GTDB taxonomy): domain Bacteria; phylum Acidobacteriota; class Thermoanaerobaculia; order Multivoradales; family J023; genus JAUIJL01. The sequence goes on from JBCCLG010000133.1 coordinate 7,523, forward strand.
CTCGGCCCTCGAGAACGACGCCGACGCGGACCCGACCAACGAGCTCAACACGTCGCTGGTTTTGAGCGGCACGGATCTCGAGCTGACCGACGCGGGCGGCACCCTCTCAGCCGACCTTTCGGTCCTTCAGGACGGCGTCAACGACGCCGACGCGGATCCCGCTAACGAGCTGATCACGACCCTGGCCCTGACCAACGCCAACGACACCCTGGAGATCGTCGAGGGTGGCGTGACCAATCAAGTGGACGTGACGCCGCTGCAGAATCAGACGCTGGCGTTTGACGGCACTTCGGTCTCCTTGACCGATGGAGCCGGCACGCTTTCAGCGGATATCTCGGCCCTGGGCGATGACGCGGACGCGGACCCGACCAACGAGCTCAACACCAGCCTGATTCTCACCAGCACGACCCTGGCCCTGAGCGACGCCGGCGGCACGCTGTCGGTGGATCTTTCCGTCATCTCCGACGGCGTGAACGACGCCGACTTTGACCCCACCAACGAGCTGATCAGCGACCTCTACCTCACCAACGACAACGACTCGCTGGAGATCGTCGAGGGCGGCCTGACCAACACTCTCGACGTGACGCCGCTGCAGAATCAGACTCTCGCCCTGGCCGGAACGTCCCTCAATCTCACCGACGGCGGCGGCACGCTGTCGGCCGATCTCTCCTCCCTCGCGGACGCCAACCAGTCGCTGACCCTCACCAACACGGTGCTCTCGCTCACCGACTCGGCGGGTACCCTGCAGGTGGATCTCTCGGCGATCGACGGCATCAACGACCTCGACACCGACCCGACCAACGAGCTAATCGCCTCGGCGGTCTTGAACGGAGCGAATCTCGAGATCACCGAAGGCGGCAACCTGATCGTGGCCGACCTCTCGGCGCTCACCAACGCGGTTTCGAACCCCACCGCCCTCTACAGCGGCTTCGGCTGGCGCGACTCGACGGCGCCCGCCGGTTCGGGGCCCGCCGGCGCGATCGACGAGAAGATTCTCGAGGTGGTCGAAACGGCGACCTCCAACCGCTTTGAGGTCGACTTCAACCGCATCCTTCCGGGAACGATCATCGACGGCCTTCCTGTCACCATCAGCCAGCCGGGCTTCTACTACCTGGTCGGCAATCTGTCGAACACCACGACCAACGGTGACGGCATCACCATCGACGCCAGCGACGTGACCATCGACATGATGGGCTACAACCTCTACGGCACCCAGTTCACCGGCATCACCAGCGACGACGGCATCGTCGTCCTGGGTTCTGAGACCAACATCAAGGTGCGCAACGGCGGCGTCATAGGCTGGGACGGCGACGGCATCAACGCGTTGAACGCGGACTTCTCGATTTGGACCGACCTTCACGTGCGCGCCAACGGCGGCGACGGCCTGGTGGGCGACTTCAACAATCTCATGACCCGGGTCACCGCCTTCACCAACGGCATCGACGGCATCGAGGGCGATGACGGCACGGTCATCTTTCTTTCCACCGCCGGGCAGAACGGCGACAACGGCATCCAGACGAGTGAAGGATGCGCAGTCTTCGCCTGCGCCTCCTTCGACAACGAGGTGGACGGCATCGACGTTGCGGCCGGCAGCACCATCCACGCCAGCGTAGCGTCCGACAACGGATTCTTTGGCTTCGACGTCGCCCTAGGCAGTCAGATCACCAAGAGCACGGCCTACGACAACGAGTCAAACGGCTTCGATATGGCCTCCGCCTGCATCATTCGTGACTGCATCGGCAGCCTCAACAGCGGCCACGGCGTGCGCACCTTCGCGAACTCCTACGTTACGGACAGCAAATTCCACGAGAACGATCTCGACGGGATTCGGATCTCTTCCACGGACGTTCACGTGGAGGGGAATCAGGTCACCGATAACGACCAGGTCGGCATTCAAGTCACCTCCTCGGGCTGCCTGATCATTCGGAACACGGCGTCAGGGAACGTGACGAACTACAACATCATCAGCTCCTCCGCTTTCGGGCCTATTATCGACGTGACCAATGCTGGAGATCTCAGCTTGGTGAGCGGCGCGGATCATCCCTTGGCTAACTTTACGTTCTAGGTCGCTGCTTGCCCGGCCCTTCGCTGCGTCGCCCGGTGCTCTCCTCTCGGCCCCCCTCCAGACTCGCTCGGCCAACCGACTGGATGCTGGAGCCCGCCAATGGGGTGGGTCTTGGCCACTCCGAGGCCGTCGATCCTCA